>JAADJC010000021.1 GCA_013151025.1 Acidobacteriota bacterium | reverse complement strand
AAACCGCCCGCCAAAAGGCGGGCGGTTTTCATTGTAAGGTCAACGGCCGAAAATCAGAAAATGTAACGAAGAGACAGTTTCCCGTAAAACCACCGGCCGGTGGTATCTCCGTACACGTACGGCTGATGGTCGTCAAAATTCTGATAATTGGCTTCCGCCAGGATAGACAGGTCGTCGTTGATGATGAAATTCAGGTTCAGGTCAAATTCATAAGAATCTGAATGCAGGTCCGAATAAGTATTCACCTCCGAGTACCCCGCGAAGTCCAGCTTTCCGATCTGGTCCATCGGGCCGACCCAGTTAGCCAACGGGTCAAACCCCATCCTGGAGTTGTTAATGGCGGTTTTGAAAGAGACGGCAATGTTCTGGAAGGGTCGAGAATCAATGGTGAAGAAATAGCTGTTCACCGTGCTGTAGTTAGTGGTCAAATCAGTTGCGCTGCCATAGTGCATACTTCCTCCGACACCGTCGGAGTTGATCTGACCCGCTCACCCATCCATGACCGGCACGGAAAATACAGCCTCCTGCTTGTTGAAGCTGTAATCGTAGCCGATCGTCAATACTGTTTTATCATTCAGTATATAGAACATGCTCGTACCCGCCGTTCTTCCGGTCAGGTTCATCGTATAGGTATTCAGCTCATTGTTCTCACCGTTTCGGAAACTGGCGTACATATTAAACGACGCTTTGTCTGAAAAACGGTAGCTGAGGTTGCCCCGTACATTCAGGTCTTCCGATGGCATGTTCGTGGCTTCGCCGATTACCTGCCGCTGGAAATAGTAAATCAGGCTGTTCTCCGGAAATGGGACGTAGGCATTGGCCGGATCTTCGTTGATACCCATTGCATTCTCAAAGGGATGACCAATGGACTCGAAGGATGCCATCAGGTTTGCCCTGAGGTCGCCGTAGCGTCCGTCCCAGCGAACCTTGAACAGGCTCGACGTAGTGTCAGTGGAACCGTCTTCCAGATTCACAACCATGTTGTCCCGGTCAGTCTGTTTGTACCGGTAGCTGAAAGTCAGCCGGTTATGGTCATCCACCTTGTACCGTGCCCGAAGCTTCACATAGGAAACATCCCGGTTGTAGGCGGAATGCCGTGTCCAGGACAATGCCTGGCCACCGCCGGGTTGTCCTTCCCGCCAGGCGGGAATATCAACAAAGATATCGTCGTTGTCCATGGTGTAATAAGACAGATAAGCATCCATTACAAAGTTGTTGCGGAACTTGTGGGACCAGCGGAACGAACCGGTGGTGGTAGTCAGATCCAGATCGGTGAAATAGTTTGTCAAATCTGAATAGCTGGCACCTACCACAATCCTGTCATTGTCCCCCACAGTACCTTCAATATGCACTTCGTGTGTGGATTTCTTGTTGTCGTTGTTGAATCCGGTAGGAAGGACTTCACCGCCGTACAAGGTCCGGCTGGCAAATTCATCAATCGCACCACCTGTTGCCGGGTGTTTTGGCAGGTCAATATAAAAACTGGTCTGGTCAGCGCTATTGTTGAACTTTGAATAGGTGTACTTGTAACTGACATCAAACTTCTTCACTTTGGCATGAACCTTTGCCCATACATCGTATGCGTTCTCATCCAGCTTCGCGCCCTTTGTCTGCACATGGCAGGTATCGCAATGGGACAGCTGCATCATCTGATGATAGCCGTTGCGAGCCTGCGCCCGGAACCCCACCTGGATATCCGATGGCATTGAGGTATTCAACTTAATATCGAAGACCTGGCGGAAATCCTCATAGATTTTGTAAAAATCTTCGCCCGGGGCGTAATCCACACTGGTCAGTTCCTTGTGTGCCGGAATTGTCCCTTCCCGATCCTCTGATTCCCGCCAACTCATATTGGACAGGCTGTCATGGCCCAGCTTGTGCAGGAACTTGTTGTAACTGGTAGTGCTGGTGAACCAGTTGCCTTTGTTGATAACCAGCTTCATCTTCATGTCTTCATTGCTGAACAAAGCCAGATCCAGACGATATTTCAGGTCTCCTTTGGTATCCATGGTACGCAACTTAAGCATCCCATTGACCTTGGTACTGGATTCAGAATACTCCGAAACCTGATTATGATCCTTGCTGGCATCACTGCCTCGAACGCCAATTTCCACATAACTACTTGCATCTACATGGTCTTCTGCCAATGCCGGCCAGGCAATCAACGGCAGGCAGGCCAACAGAAAAATAGCAAGTTTCTTCATGTTTTCCTCCTTATCTCGTTAATGCCTTGCCCTGAGCACTTCTCGCTTCAGACGGCAGGTCAGACCCATGTACCATTGTGTGGCACTGGGTGCATTTGGTCAAAAATCCCCGCTTGGAAGCCGTGTTCGTAGATGTGAACGGGCCACGGTCCGGATGGTTGGCAGGGGTAAAATCCCCATTGTAACCCGGTAGTGCGGTGTGGAAATGCATCTGATGGCACTGCAGACACAGGAAGGGCTCATTGGCCTTCAACAGGTTGTTGGCCACACTGCCATGTGGATCATGGCAAATCATGCAGTTCTCAGCCACTGGTGCATGTTCAAATACAAACGGTCCCCGATACTGGGGATGGCAGGACAGGCAGGTTTCGTTCACCCGTTCCGGCATGGTGTCTTCAGAAGCCACGTCTTCTGAGCCATCAAACTTATGACAATCGATGCAGGTCATTCTGCCTTCCTTCACCGGGTGGTGAGAGGGCAGATACATCTTTGCCTTCACGTCCTGATGGCATTTCAGACATAACTGATCTTCATATTCTGCCAGCGAACCTTTGTAGGCCGGCTGGTGGACCTTGTGGCAATCGGTACACCCGATTCCATATTCCATTACGTGTTTTTCCTTGAGCCCGTGCACAACATTGGCATGGCAGGACAGACAATTCTGTTCCAACTTCTTCATGTTGTTTTCCGGGCCCGCGATCAGCGTCGGGTCTTCGCTGTCCATGTGGACCTGTCCGGAACCGTGGCATGCTTCACATTTGAAACCGTCACCTTTCTTAAAAAAGGTGCTATGGAAGCTTTTGTCAAATGAAGCCACAAGTTCCTCATGACAACCCGCACAGGACTCATCTCCAACGAGATCTCCCCCCGCACCGGCATAGGCAAGCGGCATCGCGCATACCAACACCGTCATGAGAAATAATTTCGCCTCCTTCATAACCTCTCCATTTTTCGTTTTTTGGTTAATGAAGTTAATACATAAGGATCTTACCGCGCACTGTTGACCTTAAATGCACTATAACAATCGTTTTTGTGAGAATCAAGAACTTTGTGAATATTAGTATATACCTATATTAGCATCAGTTGCCTTCTTTTCCCTTGACCCCGGTTTTCGGTCTGGTTTATAGTTGATCAGCTATAAGTACGGAAGATTCCAAATAGCACGACAGGATTTCCGACTTGGATTTCGGGTTCTTGACGAAGAAAAAACCGATCTCTCAGTTGAAACCAAACATCCCTAAGGGGGAAAATATCATGTGGGCCGATACCCATTGCCATCTGGACACACTGCATGGAGAGGAAATCAGCCGAGCTGTTTCAGCAGGCGTCACCCGGTTTGCAATTGCCGGGATTACCGGCTGTTCCCGGGGAGCAGCTCGTCTTGCAGATCACCACGAGGAAGTATTTCTCATGGCAGGCATCCATCCTCTCTTTATTTACAAGACAGACGACAATGCCCTGTCCAGGCTCCGTGAAATTGCCACAAACCATTCCAAGTGCGTTGCCATCGGGGAAATCGGGCTGGATTATTTTAAAAAAGATGTGGACCGGGGTATGCAGAAGGAATTCTTTCGCAGGCAACTGGAGTTGGCTACTGATCTGGGCCTGCCTGTGTCCATTCACCTTCGACGGGCCTTCCCCGACTTTCTGAAAATTATCAAATCCTTCTCAGAATTGACGGTGGTCATGCACATGTATTCCGGGTCTGTTGAATTTTCCCGCCAGTTGCAACAGGCAATTCCCCGCGTTTTCTTCTCCTTTGGTGGTCCTGCAATCCGTGCCACCGCCCACAAAACACATACGGTATTGCGTAGTCTGCCCCTGAAGAGGGTCCTCGTGGAGACCGACGCACCGGATCTTCCACCGCCGGGAAGTACACTTCCAAATGTCCCCGCTAATCTGCCGAAAATCGGTGCCGGGCTGGCAGCCATACTTGACATGAGAGTCGAAGATTTTGCAGCCCTTACCTGGAACAATGCCAGAGAGGTTTTCCAATGGTAGATCAGTATTCGAGACTCAATGCCATTATCGGAGAAAAGGGAATAAACATTCTGAAGCAATCTTCGGTAATGGTGGCGGGCCTGGGTGGCGTCGGCTCATTCTGCGCCGAGGCCCTGGTCCGATGCGGCATTGGAACCATCGGTGTAATGGACAGTGGCAGATCCGAACCTTCAAACCTGAACCGCCAGCTCTTTGCACTGCATTCCACACTGGGAGAAGACAAGGTAATCAGCTTTCGTAAACGGGCAAAAGATATCAATCCGGATATCAGAATTGAAACCTACCCGCTTTTTTTCAATCGTGAAACTTCCAATCAAGTTGACTTCAGCTCTTTTGACATTGTTGCAGACTGCATTGACGCATTGGTGCCGAAACTCAATCTGATCCTATATTGCATCGAGAACAACATCCCCATCGTTGCCTCCACCGGTGCCGGATTCAAGCTTGACCCCACCCAGGTACAGGCCGGCTCCATCTGGGATACAAAAAACGATCCGTTGGCCTATCAAATGAGAAAAAAACTCCGCCAGTGGGGTCATGGGAATGCGGATTTTACCGTGGTGTATTCTATGGAAGAACGGCAGAGTCCTCCCGACAAAACCACCATTGCCTCCATTGTCACAGTGACCGGCACTTTTGGGCTCACTATTGCAGCCTCAGTGTTGCGTCTACTTCTGGAGCCAGAAAAATGAATTTCAATAAATGCTCATAAAATTATCACTTCTGTGTATTTTATAAACAGTTATTCCAGTTAATGGGTCAAAAAATTAACGCAATCCGTTTTTTAGAATTTTTCTCTTTACAAAAGCAGAAAGGGGGATACATTATTAAAGCACCTATTGAATGCTTATTGAACAGGAGAAAGAATCTTTGGACAAAAATGTATTAATTGTTCATTATAATCCACGGGACCTGGAACAACGTGCCGCCTGGGCTGCCGAACTGGGACTTGTCCCCACCACCGCTCATAACTGTGACGAAGCATTGAACGCAGTTGCCGACACTGACTTTCGCCTTGCTCTGATTGAGCCTTTGCTTCCGGGCATGTCCGGTTTTTCCCTGGCAGAAAAAATCGCAGCTTCGTCGCCCCGGACAACCGTACTTGTCGCCAGTGCTCTCTACAAGCGAATGCAGTTTGTCGCCCACCCCGGCTCAACCAACATCCGAGTGGTTCATCTGGACAAACCCCTGGACGAAACCAGCTTTAAGGCCCTGATGGGAAGGGAACACATTACTGAAGTCGATAATAAGCAAAAAATTGAACATTCAAAGAGGCAGAACTCCGGGACATCCCACCCCTTTGACCTGAAAGAATTACTGGAATTGGACCCTGAACTGGATAAATTACTTAACTGAACGCCTCAGACATAGTAAACCACCGAATTCTCCGCCTTCAACATCGCATAAACAGCCGTTAACTCATCCGCTTCCTGCAGAAATACCCGAACCGAGTAAGACGTATATTTCCCCTCCCTGCTGGGTCTTGCCCGGATCAGTTCCCGTGAAATTTTCCTGCCTGTTATTGCCTCTATCCGCCTCAGCAACAATTCGATATCCAATTCCAGGGTCTTTCCCATTATCTTGAAATTATAATCCACCGGAAAAGATACCAGGTCTTCAATACTCTGCTTCTTTCCCGTCATCATGCAGAAGCTTTTTTCAGCCTTTATTTCATTCCTGTTATTTGATTGGTTCGACATTTTGCCTCCTCAGAAATTCACTTGTTCTACCATGGCAGTACATTCTGCCACCAGGCCATCAATGTCCATCTCTGTCTCTGCACCCCGTGCCTCTTCGAGCTTTCCGTAAATCTCAGGAAATTTCGGGACAAACAAGGCACAGCAATCTTCGTGGGGTTCAATGGAAATTTCATATGTGCCAATTTTTCTCGCCTGTTCAATAATGTCAAATTTATCAAAGGAAAGAAGTGGTCTCAGTATCATCATGGGAGAAACATCTGTGACGCATTCCAGATTGTCCAGCGTTTGGCTTGCCACCTGTCCCAGATTGTCTCCTGTTACCAGCGCCCTGCAACCGGATTTCTTCGCAATTTCCGCCGCAATCCGGATCATGAAGCGCCGCATCACAATGATGGTGAATCGCTCCGGACAATGCTGTTTCAGAGCTGTTAACACCGGTGTAAAGTTGACAATATGCAAGGTCATGGACTCCTGATAAAATGCCAGTTTTTCAGCAAGCCGGGCCACCTTGTCTTTCACCATGTCTGAGGTAAAGGGGAAACCATGAAAGTAGACAGGTTCCACCGTAGCTCCCCGTTTCTGCATCCTGTAGCCTGCCACCGGTGAATCTATTCCGCCGGAAAGGAGCACCGCCACCTTTCCCGACACACCTGTCGGCAACCCGCCGGCCCCTCGAAGAGTTCTGCAGAAAGCGTAGGCACCCTGCTGCTGAATCTCCACACCAAACACCATCTCCGGATGATGAACATCCACCGGCACATCCAGCCCATGGGTCAGCAGGTACTCTGCCACCTCCCGGCTCAACTGGGGAGACGGAATAGGGAAAGTCTTATCCGCACGCTTCGATTCCACCTTGAAACTGACAGGGACAACTCCCATCGTTTGCATCAATGCCAACCCATTCTCTGCCAGACTTTTCACAGACTTCTCGCATCTCACACCCACAGCAACCGAGACAATCCCCGGAATCCGGGACAGCAATGCCGGTGTTTCACCGGGAGTTTCCGAAGACTCAAGCACATACAACCGGCCCCGTTCACTTTCCAGCCTCGCGTTGCGCCCCGCCCGTTTCAGGGTTCTGCGAATATTCTGCTCCAATGCCTTCTCAAAAAAACGGCGGTTCTTACCCTTGATCCATATTTCGCCGAAACGAATAATGTAAACAAATTCCATAATGCGCCTCTCCTCCCTCAAGCCCGCCCATTCTACACGATTCTTGCCCCATGGGGCAAGAAAGTGCAAGTGAAAGTGCGAGCGCGAGTGGAGAAAATCAGGGAATGAACATTTTCTGATTCTTCTTTTCTCTTTCCGGTATTTCTTTCAATTCGAGTTTTTACTCGAATTGAGGGACGGCGGGCCCCGCGTCCAGTCGTCGAATGGGGGTGGGACAAGGAAGAGCTAACCGTAAGGGTTGCGACTAACGACGTTCAGCCCCCGTTCGGTGGCGGGGCGTCCGAGCCTGCCAGCCCCGGACCGGCACCGGGTCCTCAATAGGGGGATGTCCGTAAAAGGGATTGCACTTCAATACACGGATAAAGGCCAACGCCCCGCCTTTGAGAAATCCGAAGCGAAGGAGTGCCGTTCTGCCGTAAACAGAACAACTGGGATGAAAGCGGCAGAAACGAACATTGTGGGAGGCCAGTGGACGGGAAATGGATGCCTTATAGTGGTCCAGAGCAGAAACACTCCATTTAACCATTGTCTGCTGCATGGGAGATTTGGCGTTGTCAATGAGGATAAACAGAGAAAGAATGCAAAAAAGAACCCATAGTAGAAAAAAAAGGGGGCCGTGGCCCCCTTTGGGTTTACTTGAACCAGCGTTCGGCATAAGTGGAGATGTACGGAATCTTGGTCCTCTCACCCTTGGATGCCTTGACCATCAGGATAATGTGGTACACAAGTACCGCAAGCCAGAAAAATAATTCAAGGATCATTATAATGCACCCGAGAAAGGGGATGATCGACAGGATGAATAAAATAATGAACACCGCAATTTCCGCGATGAACAGGGTCAAGCCCTGACGGGCATGAAACTGTACAAATTCGTCGTCCTTTTCCGCGAAAAAGGGGATCAGACAGAGAATGCCAAAATACGCCAGAATTACCATCAGAACATTCACTTCACCCCCGGTGCCGCCAGGTGCCGCATTCTCCGGAGGGGGAGGGGGTGGTGTCGGGCCAGCAGCGGGGGGAGGGGGAGGTGCCTGAAAGTTTCCTTCATTCAATGAAATA
>JAADJC010000088.1 GCA_013151025.1 Acidobacteriota bacterium | reverse complement strand
TTTGGTCTTGATTTACGAGGAAAACCAACCTCGGCATGCGGCCTGAGCCTCAACTCTGCCCGTCGAACCCTTTCGCCCCCATAATGGTACCCGATGGGCTGCGCTTTTATTCGCGGTGTTCCCATCCATTGGGTGTTTTCAAAGAGGATTCCGCTTTGCCCGGTTTCTTTTTCCGGGGGGAATCTGTGCACTTTTCAATATAGGCTGGAAAATGCTGAGGTCAAGAAATTTTGGTGCTTTTGGTGCCGGTGCTCGGGGTCGAACCGAGACGGGCGTAAAGCCCACAGGATTTTGAGTCCAGCGCGTCTGCCAATTCCGCCACACCGGCAATTCCACGATTAGTATAAAGAAAATACGGACATTGTAAAGTGAATTTTGAGCAGTTTTTCGGTAAATATGAAAAATCTTAAATTGCAAATTAAATGAGGAGATACGTTGCATGTTTTGTTTTGAGTTGATTTTCGACTTGTGTTAATATACATGGAGCGTTTAGTATGGAGTGGGGTGATATGGCACTTAAGGGACAATTGGGAAACATCGCTATAAGCGATATTGCGAATCTCCTTCATTTGAACAGGAAAACCGGAATGCTGAAAGTAAAGAAGGGAAGTTTTTCAGCCATGCTGTTTTTCAATGAGGGAGAGGTGGTGAATGCAGAGTCAAATGAAAACACCGGCGAAATTGCAGCTTTTGAGATTTTTCAACAGATTGAGGGGGATTTCGAATTCATTGCCACACCGCCTCACAAGAAGCGACTGATTAAGCAGACTCTTCACGATCTTGTTCTGGAATCGGCAAGACAAAAAGACACAATTAAGAATCTCAGGAGAGCTGTCCCGAAGAACTATATGATCTTTTCGGCAACCATTGATCCACGCATGGATACAATGGAAGATTCTTTTGATGAATATACTGCGCGTTTACTTACGCTGCTGGACGGTACCCGGGATGTGGATGATCTGGTAGATGCCAGCGGGTTCTCGGAATTTAAGGTATTAACTGTTCTTACAGATTTGATAGATAAGCGATTTGTTCAACCTCTGAACATTATCCATCTGCTTAGATACGATGAATTAACCGGTTTTTTGAAAACGGATGATGTGGCTTATGTAGATCGTACTCTCTATGAGGAATGGAAGGCAGAGCTGATTTCCGAAAAGAAGTTAAAATACGTTCAGGTTCGGACGCAGCAGGGCAGGAGAGGCGTGTTGTCCCTTGGGAGTAAAAAGGAACTGGGAGACCGGATTCTTTTTACTGATGCTGCAGCAAAGAAGCTACATGTCAAAAAAGGTGACCAGTTGATCTGTAAGCCAATTTCCTCTACACCGGAAAAAAGCAAGGATGAAGGTCTACTGGACGATTTCTTTGAATAAAATCAGCGCGTAGGAGGGAGTTATGGAAATGAATCCGGGAAATGGCTTGTTGGTAAATGCTTTTATCAGTTTCCTTGTTTTTTTCATCAGCATGGTTGTGGGCACCAAGGTTATTCGTCAGAAAGCAAAAGGAAAGGCGCGAACTCCCGCGATATCCTTTGCAATGATCTGGTTCATGTTTGGCGGAGTGTATGGCGCTGTGGCCATTCGGACTTTGGCTGCTTATTTCGGGGCCTATCGAATAGATGCCCTGTTTTTTTCTGTAGATAATTTTTTTGGTGTCATGGTGGCCCCTGCCATTATGTTTTTTGTACTGTATTTCTATATAAAGAATAAAAATCTGGTAAATATCATTATCTTTTTGTTCTTTATTGTCGCTATTATCTGGTGGATATTTGATATTCGGGCAGGAGCCAAGCGTATTGAGGTCAGCTACTGGCTTTCGGAATGGGAGATGGCCAGTGAAAAGGTGGCTGATTTCGCCAAGTATGTATTGTATGCTCCCACAGTTATAGCCATTTTGTCCCTTAATTTTATGGCAAAACGTGCAAAGAGTCGTGCTACACGATACAAAGTTTTTCTATCTTCAATGTCGATTACAGGGGCAACTTTCCTGATGATGGCAGACCTTCTGGGTACTTCGCCATTTGTGGGCTTCGCGGTGAGGGTTGGAATTATGATTTTCTGTATATTCGGCTATTTGAGCTATTTCCCGACAAAGGGTATCGAAAGCTGGATCCGGAAGGAGGCATAAAAACAGCAGTTTCCCGGTGCATGGGTGAGGCGGGGCGTACTGTTGTGGAGGAGCCATGAATTACGATGAAAACGCCCACGACATTGCCCATAAGGGCGATGAAACAGTAAATGGGAAAACAGAGTTTGGCCCTGGACAGGATGAAATCAGCGATGAGTTTATTCTGGAGGCGGATCTTTCCGGGGGTACGAGACTTGTATCCTCAGAGAATGTTGAAAAAGAAGAAAGAGAGAAAGATGAGATGACAGTTGATGTGATTCAAACCGTAACCCGGCTGGAAGAGTTAGACCGTTTGCTTGGTGAATTAAATTTTCATGAACTGATTATGCAGTTCGGAAAGGTTCAGGGCGACCTGGAACTGATACGCTATGAGTTGGATATATTAAGAAATGAGAGCACCCGTGTTCGGGAAGCCCTTTCTCAGACAGACTATTTAGAAAACCACGGACAGGTTGAACCGATAGAGATAATCGGTGACTTCCGTGAAAGAATTTATGCCCTTGCAGACGGGGTCAGGAAACTGATTTCTCAGCAGGAGATTCTCAGCAATTATGCAACCAGTAGCCGGGGATGGTTGCTTGATCGATCCGGTGAAGCGCTACAGTCCTTGAAGCGATTCAGGGAAGCCCAGAGGAGCAGGATGGAGATGGTTGCGTCATTAAATGAAATGCTGGAATCAGACGCACCCAATGAAAAGCTTGCATCTGCGGCATTGGAATTTGCGGTGCTTATGCGGGAACTGGACGGCGATGAGGGACTGGAAAAACTGGATACAGTAATTTCTGAGATGAGTGGTTTCAGAGACGAGGTAGAACAGGCTGAAACAATGGTATTGGGAGATACGCCTCAGTTGGAGGATATGAAAGATAATCTCGGGCTGATTGAAGAAGTGCCGAATATGGCAGGTGAACTTTTTTCTTTTCTCGCAACCGTATTGCGAACGCTTGATAAAATTGCAATTGGTTGGAATGGTGAGAAATCTACTGAGAGTACCGACCAAGAGGAAATATCGTCGGCTGAGCCTGATGAGTGACGCAAAGTGTCCCATATGCGGTGGAAGCGGTTGGCAGGTAGTGGTGGAGGGGGATTATTCCTTTGTACGTCAGTGTGTCTGTACAATCTCTCTACGTGAAAATCGTGCCGAAAGTGGACTGCCGGAAAGGTATTCCATGTGCACCTTTGAGAATTTTCAGGTCAATCCGGGTGGTGGGAAAAAGAACCCGACTTTGATGGCGGCGCGTACGGTTGCCAGGGATTTTGCCGGGAAGTTCCCGGCCGTAAATACGGGCCTGTTGATTTCAGGGCCTGCCGGTACAGGAAAAACACATCTTGCGGCGGCTATATTGAACACCTTGATTAACAGGAATGAGCATGGCATACTGTTTCAGGATTTCAGGGAGCTTCTTCAGGATATACGTTCCAGTTACAGTCCGGATTCGAAAGTAAACGAGTTTGGTATACTGGCGCCTGTTCTGAACGCGGGTCTGCTGATTATTGATGACCTGGGGGCGGAGCGTCCCACCGAGTGGGCGGACAGCCAGTTTTCCTACATCCTGAATTATCGGTATAATCGACTCCTTCCTGTGATTATCACGACAAATTATCTGGATGGCGGGGGCAGGATGGAAGAAGAATCTCTCAGCGAAAGAGTGGGTGTTCGAATGCGGTCCCGATTGTTTGAGATGTGCAGAGAAGTTTGCATTGAAGCGGATGATTATCGGAAAATAAATACAGGTCAGTGAGGAAATCAGAATGAGAATGTCCAGGTATCTGTTGAACACGTTGAAGGAAGTACCGAGAGAAGCGGAAATATTGAGCCACCAGTTGATGCTGCGGGCTTGCATGATTAAGAAGGTTGCTGCAGGGATCTATACTTATATGCCCATCGGTTACAGGGTGATTCGCAAAATTGAGGCCATCATCCGTGAAGAGCTGGATAGGGAAGGCTGCATTGAATTGCTTATGCCTGCAGTACAGCCCGCAGAACTCTGGCAGGAAAGTAAGCGTTGGGACTTTTATGGAAAAGTACGGTTCAAGGATCGCAAAGGCGCCGATTTTTGTATGGGACCGACACATGAAGAAGTCATTACGGATGTGGTTCGCCGTGAGTTGAAATCATACAGGCAATTGCCTGTAAATCTATACCAGATTCAGACAAAATTCAGGGACGAAATCCGTCCACGATATGGGCTGATGAGAGGCCGCGAGTTCATTATGAAAGACGCCTATTCCTTCGATGTGAATGACACGGCCAGTGAGAAATCGTATTGGGCCATGTATCACGCATATGCAAGAATCTTCCACCGTTGCGGCTTGAAATTCCGTGCAGTTGAAGCTGATTCGGGCGCCATCGGCGGAAGTTACACCCATGAGTTTCACGTCCTGGCGGATACCGGCGAAGATACTGTGTTGAGTTGTGACCATTGCGAATATACAGCCAATATTGAGAAGGCTGAATGCCGGAAGCCTGAACATGTTAAACCTGATGCCTTCTTTAAGATGGAAAAGAAGGAAACACCCCGGAAAAAGACCGTGGAAGAGGTTGCTGAATTCCTCGGCGTCACACCTGACAAGCTGATTAAAACAATGATTTTCAGTACGGAAGACGGGACTTCGATTGCCGTACTGGTTCGCGGGGATCATGAGGTAAATGTAGTCAAAGTAAAGAATTTCCTGGGGCTTGACGCACTGGAGCTTGCGGATGAAGAGATGATTCAGTCTGCAACCAGCGGCCCGTCGGGCTTTTCGGGACCGGTGGGGCTCAAAATTCGGATTCTTGCCGATCTGGCTGTGAAGGAAATGGTGAATGCAGTGACCGGCGCAAACGAAAAGGATATGCACTGGGTGAATGTTAATCCGGAAAGAGATTTTAAGGTCGATGAATACCATGATTTCCGGCTGGCCGAAAAAGGAGAGCGGTGTCCCCGATGCGAAGAGGGCCGATATGAGCAGTTCAAGGGGATTGAAGTCGGCCAGGTTTTCCGACTTGGAAAAAAATACTCTGAATCTATGAACTGCAGCTTCCTGGACGAAAACGGGAAGGAAAAACCGGCCGTCATGGGCTGTTATGGAATTGGAGTTGGACGGACGGCGGCGGCGGCAATTGAACAGAACAATGATGAAAATGGTATTATATGGCCGGTGAATATCGCTCCATATGACGTAATGCTCCTGAACCTTGACATTCAGGATGATTCAGTGAACGAAGCGGCACAGGAACTCTACGAAAATTTACAAAATGCAGGCATGGAAGTTCTCTATGATGACCGGGATGTTCGAGCCGGATTCAAGTTCAAGGATGCAGACCTGATCGGGTTGCCGATACAGGTTATAGTCGGGAAAAGGGGCCTGAAGGAAGGCCTCATAGAGGTTAAGGTTCGCCGGACACAGGATCGGGTGAAGGTCTCACCCCAGAAAGCTCCTGCCAGGGTTGAGGCGTTGCTGGAAAGCTTGAAGGAGCAGGAAGAGCAGCGTAGGTAATGCGATACGAATTTGCAGTCAATGTCTTTGTGTTCAATTCCGACTATACGTCACTGTTGTTTGTCAGACGGGAAAAACCCCCTTTTGTCGGGCAATATCTTCCACCGGGCGGTCATATAGAGCATGGAGAAAATCCGCTGGAAGCGGCTGTCCGTGAGGTGCGTGAAGAAACCGGTCTGGAGATAGAAGTAACGGATTTCAGACCCGGATATCCCATTGTACTGGACAGTCGAACTGTTCGAATGCCGGAGCCCATCCGGGTCCAGGTCGAATACATTGATCGCCATCATAAGCACATTGATTTTGTGTTTTCAGGTGAGGTTACAGGGGGATCGGATCAGATCTTACACACCAGAAGCAAATTGGCGAGATGGGTTTCAGTGAATGAATTGCAAGATATAGAAATGCCCCGAAATGTGAAAGAATTGGCTTTTTTTCTGTTTCGATACAAACAGGAGGACTGATGTTTAAGGGAACAACGATTTTATGTGTAAAGGGTGAAAAAGAAACGATTCTGATTGGTGACGGACAGGTAACATTGGGAAACACAGTTATGAAGCACCGGGCCTCCAAAATAAGGCGAATCTTCAACAACCGGGTGGTTGTCGGTTTTGCCGGTTCGACAGCGGATGCATTTACGCTTTTCACACGGCTTGAGGGGAAATTGGAGCAATATTCAGGGAATCTGGAGCGGGCTGTGGTGGAAATGGCAAAAGACTGGCGAACGGATAAGTATCTGAGGCGGTTGGAAGCCATGATGATTACGGCAGATAAAGACAGGGTTTTTCTCGTTTCCGGTGCCGGTGATGTGATTGATCCGGATGAACCGGTGCTGGGAATCGGGTCAGGTGGCCCATATGCCTTTGCGGCAGCAAAGGCTCTGGTGGAGAATACCGATCTATCGCCAACGGAATTGGCGAAGAAGGCGATGGTAATTGCTTCTGGAATCTGCATTTATACGAATAATCAATTTACATTGGAAAAAATTTAGAAAAGCTGTATCATTTTAACAGAGCATAACAGTGATAGAGGGAAGGGATGAGTGATGTATTTTTCAGTCAGGAGAAATTTAGAGAGCTGCTGGCAGTAATCGAAAATGAGCCTACATCAGAAAACCTTTCGAGACTTGCGCGGGAATACAACTACCGTTCATACTATGATTTGGCTATCGAAAGTGCACGGCGTTCCATAGAAAAAGACAGGTTGAACTGGGCCGGCTGGTATGAACTGATTCTGGCTTCCGGGTTCAAGAACTATAAAGAGCTTGAAGGTATTAAAGCAGAATTGGACGCATTTCTGGGGTCTGTCAATGGGGCCGGGAAAGTGGAAGTCGGATTGCTCCGCAACCTGGCGCTGATAAACTATTTTCTTGAGCAGGACGCCCTTGCGATGAATCTTGTGGAGCAGGCCATAAAAGATACCGGGGAGGATGATACCTGTCAGGAAGTAAAAGGTTACATATTTCATGCAATGGGAAAAGTGCCGGAAGCGCTTCAGACTTTTGGCGAGTCAGTCAGACTGAATCCCCGAAATTGCCGATCCATGCGTATGATTGGCAAGTGTTATCTGGATCTTGGAGAAGGAGGCAAGGGGATTGCCAAAATTACTGAATCGCTGAGAATCGAACCATGTTTTGTCGCCGCGTGGCATCTGTTGGGCGAATACCATCTGGATCACAACAATATTCTCGGAGGAATTCAAAGTTTTGCCCGGGCGCGTTCCATCAATCCCCGGGATTGGGGTTCCTATTTTCTGATGGCCGAGTTCTTTATGAGCCGGGGGGATTACGATATTGCCATCGCGGAAATTAAAAAGTAAAAGTTATTTTTATTTGAAGATGACAAAGAAATCCGTGCGGAAGCCCTGAATCTTATCGGGTACGCCCATTTTCTTCAGGGTAATTTCGATGATGCCGGATATTATTTCAATACCGCCATTGCATTTAATCCTTCTTATGCCCTGGGACACTTTAATTTGGGTGAATTGGAGCGAAGTCGAGGGAATTTTGAAAAAGCGGTTCATTTCTACCAGGAAGCGTTGAAGCGAGACCCCCACCATATTCCTTCCATTACCCAGACTGGGTTTGCTTTTTTGAATCTGAGGAAAATGGATCAGGCTGAAGAAATGTTTCAAATTGCGGTGGAACTTGATCCGGAAGAATCTTCCGCCTACCTGGGACTCTCAGAGTGCAGTCGTTCAAAGCGGCGATACAGTGAGCAGCTCGCTTATGTGAAGATGGCTCAGAAAATTTTACCGGAAAATTCCCAGATGTTGAACTACATGGGTATTGCTTACCAGTGTAACCAGAATTTCAATCGGGCGGAACAAGCATACCTTGCTTCCCTTAAAACGGATCCCCACAACCGCAAAACAGCCAACAACCTTGCATATCTTTACGAAAAGAAATATAAGCGTGCAAAATCAAAGAAAGAAAAAAGTGAATTGAAAGCCAAGGCAATTGCTGCGTGGGAAGTACGGCTCCTTGCCTGCAGAAGTGCCGGCACTTCAATCCGGGGCGCTCAGAACCATCTTCGCAATTTCGGAATTACCGACAAGGAAATTGACATTCTTCTGCGTCTCGGTGATGTGACGGAGCTTCCATTGATTCAGCAGTTGCAGGATACTACCTTTGATTTTGACTGATGTCATCGTTCATTTCTGTCCAATCGGGGAACACGGCCGATGTTTCTGAAATTTCTACTCATTTCTGTCCTTTCCGCATATTTTATTGGCTCCATTCCATCAGCAGTATGGGTAGGATACTTCTGTTCCGGTAAAGATGTTCGGAGCAGCGGAAGTGGGAATGCGGGAGCCGCCAACATATACCGCATCCTTGGAACCGGTCCGGCCATTGTTGTATTTCTGATGGATTTCGGAAAGGGAGCGCTGGCAATCTGGCTGTGCCTGGAATTCAATCTTTCTTTTCCGTGGCTGATAGTAGCATCATTATTTGTGATGCTGGGCCATATCTTCCCTGTTCTGGCCGGTTTCTCAGGTGGGAAGGGGATCAGTACGGCAGCAGGCGTACTTGTCCTTGTGGACCCGCTGGCCCTGGTAGTTGCACTGGTTTTGTTTGGTTTGGTTGTGTGGCGGTTTCGGCTGGTTTCTGCAGGTTCTATCACTGCTGGAAGTGTGGCATTCCTGACGACAATGGTCCAGGTAGCTTTTCTCAATGGTCATTGGACACCCGTAGCCGTTACAGGACTGTTTTTAGCCATGATACTTTTCACGCACCGATCCAATCTCCTGCGCCTGAAATCCGGCCGGGAGCCCAGAATTTAGAAGAGGCGGCGCAAGCGCCATAGGTTGAGGTCGAGTTCCAGAACTGACAGGAAAAGAATGGGAGTAACAATTTGTCAAGTTTGGGACCTGGTCCTGTCCCTGCCTGTAAAATTTATTTACCAGCATGAAACTAAAAGTCCAAAGTGAAATCAGTGGGTTACGGGTTTGTGTGAAATATAAATTACACCGTGAGCAGGGTCCAAATGTGGGGGGAAATGAATGAAACCAATAAAAACACAGTGCTTGTTCAACTCTGGCATGGGGCTGGCACTATGAAGCTGTGATTAAATTTATTGGAGGTTTCAGATGAAAAAAGTTTTTGGAATGACAATGGTAATCGCACTGGCAATGATTTTGGGTTCTTTCACCCCGGCACAGGCAGCCCCGAAAGCCAACAAGAAGGCCGCGACGGTTCAGCAGCACGCCCAGATCATCAATATTAACAGAGCGACGGTGGACCAGTTGACGACGTTGAAGGGAATCGGCCAGAAAAAGGCCCAGGCTATTATCGCTTTCCGTGAGAAGAATGGAAAATTCAAGAATATTGAAGATGTAATGCTGGTAAAGGGAATCGGCCAGAAAATGTTTGATAAGATGCGGGGTCTGATCACTGTAAAATAACAGAAAAACGATTTTTCAAAATTTGGAGAAGGGGGCCAATTGGCCCCCTTTTTCATTACATTTAAAAGTACGTCTGAAAGAGAAAAAAGAAACATAATGCTCTTTTTAAAGCACACCCGCTCACAACTCCCGCTTCTACTGTCGTGTGTTACAATCACACGATGACGTAAGAGCAGGAGGAAAAACGATGGCAAATGAGAAGAGAGTGGAAATCATGATTGATGATAAAGTCGCGGAAGGGAACTATGTAAACAGTGGGAATATCATGTATAACCAGGCGGAGTTTATTATTGATTTTACCCGGATGGTTCCCCCTCCCGGTAAGGCAAGGGTGTTGAGCCGGATTATTATGACACCGATGCAGGCAAAGAATTTTCTTGATGCTGTGCAGAAAAACATAGAGAATTATGAAAAGCAGTTCGGCGCGATTCCCTCCGCAAAAAATCAGGAAAAAAAGGTCGGGTTTAACCAGTAAATGAAACTGTTTGATGAAAGTGGCATGGATATTGTCCTGGCTTCCGCGTCACCCCGGCGGAAGGAAATACTCTCACTGTTGTTTGGGAATTTCCGAGTGATTCCCTCTTTCGTTCCCGAAGACGGGCTGAATCTTGATCCTTCTGAACTCACTGTGGAATTGGCAAGGAGGAAAGCAAGTCAGGTTTTTGAGGAGAATCCGGGCTCTCTGGTGATCGGCGCGGATACGGTGGTTGTCTGTGATGGGAAAATTATGGGCAAGCCGGGTTCTTATGACCATGCCGTGGAAATGCTGCAACAACTTTCCGGCCGTACCCACAGCGTAATTACAGGGGTAGCATGCATCAGTTCGTCATTCAGGTTTTCTTTTCACGAGGGCACGGAAGTGGCCTTTAGAAAAATGTCGGCAAAAGAAATAGAGTGGTATGTACAAACTGACGAACCCTTTGATAAAGCAGGGGCATATGCTATCCAGGGAGACGCTTCAATCTTTGTGGAGAGGATACGGGGCAATTATCTGAATGTAGTAGGATTTCCCTTATCCAGTTTTTACAACCGTTTGAGGGAAACGTGCCCCGATTTTACTCAGAGTCCAAATTTTTAGATGTTTCTGAGCTGTTTTCCCGGTTTGAACCGGATGGCCTTTCCTGCTTTAATCTTGATTACATCACCGGTTTTCGGGTTTCTGCCGACACCAAGTTTTTTAGGCCGAATTTCAAAAATGCCGAAGCCCCGAAATTCCACCCTTTCTTCATTCACAATTGCGTTTTTGACGGAGTGAATGATAAGGTCAACAGCCTGTTGGGCTTCCGGTTTGGAAACACCTACATTCTCATAAACCCGCTTTACGATATCGTTTTTAATCACAATGCCCTCCCAGAAAGTTTTGCTTAATGTAAATATACGTGTTTTCGTCAGTAAATACAAGTAAAAAATCATGAAATTTCGCCGGAAAGATTCAGCACCATTTTTTCGCCAAGTTTTTCCCTTTCAATTGCCGGAAATTTTGAAAAAAGATAGTAGAGTTTTGTAATAGCTGCTTCAAATGTTATGTCTTTGCATCCGATAGCGCCTGCGTGTTTTGCTTTCTGCCCGCATTCGTACAAGTCGAGATCTACACTGCCCTCAAGAGCCTGAGATACTATAAAGACAGGCAGACCCGCTTTTGTCATGGCGGAAATTGACGGGATGAAAGAATGGGTCAGAATCGGTATATTCCCTGCGGCATATGCTTCCACAACAACGGCTTGTACACCGGATTGAAGCATGGCGGCAACTGAGGCTGTGGCATCAAAACCAGGGAAAAGTTTAATCACACCGATTGTATGATGGTGTAATTCAACAAAAGTGGTTTTTCCAGCGGGAAAATCGGCAATATGTTTTGTCTTCAATTGAATGTCCACTCCTGCTGACCCCAGAATTGGATAATTGGGAGAACGGAAGGCATCAAATCGGCCGATACTGACTTTTCGGGTCCGGTTTCCCCTGAATAAAATGGAATTGAAACAGATGCAGACCTCCGGTATTCCCATTGTGGCGAATTCCACGGAATTTACCAGGTTGACCCGGGCATCGGTTCTGATATGGCGTAGTGGTTTCTGTGAGCCGGTGAAGATGATGGGTTTCCGGTTGTTTTCTACCATGAAAGAAAGGGCGGAAGCATGAAAGGGCATTGTGTCTGTTCCATGGAGAATCACAAAACCGTCGAAAGTATCGTAATTTTCCCGAATGGTTGAGAGAACGTTGTTCATGTCCGGAATGTCCAGATTGGCGCTGTCAATATTGCATGGAAAAGTACTTTCCAGTTGAGCAAGCTCAGAAAGTTCCGGAACAAAATTAAGCACGCTTTCGTGAATCTGCGCCGGTTTCAGATGATTGTCCGGTTTCCCTTCCACCATGCCCAGGGTCCCCCCGGTGTGGATCAGGAGGACGTTTTTCTTTCCCATGGCGGTGTCCCCTTACAGGATATATTTGCCTGCGTCTTCTTTGGCCAGGGCATTTCCCATTGCGTCCATTACATGTGCCCGATCCACCACAACGGTCGTTCCGCTGAGTTCCGGTCCCTGGAACAGAATGTCTTCCAGGATTTTCTCCATTATTGTGTGCAGTCGTCGGGCGCCAATATTTTCTACAGTTTCATTGGCACGATGGGACTGTTCGGCAATAGCCTGAATCGCATCATCTGTGAACGCAAGGCTCACATTCTCCGTTTCCATCATGGCGATATACTGTCGGGTCAATGAGTTGTGCGGTTGGGTCAGAATTTTCGCCAGGTCGTCTTCTGTGAGGGAATTCAGTTCAACCCGGATGGGAAACCGCCCCTGCAATTCAGGGATGAGGTCTGAAGGCCGACTCATGTGGAATGCACCTGCCGCAATGAAGAGGATGTGGTCGGTACGAATAACCCCCTGTTTTGTGGAAACAAACAGTTGAGCCTTCTATGATGGGGAGAAGATCCCGCTGAACGCCTTCCCGGCTGACATCCGGGCCTTTCCCGCCATCTGACCCGGCAATTTTGTCCAGTTCATCCAGAAAGATGATGCCGGAGTTTGCTGCAAGATCCAGGGCTTCTTCCTTGATTTTCTCCATATCCAGCAGATTTTCAGCTTCTGCCTGGGAGAACAATTCCAATGCCTCGCTTACCGTGAGCTCCCTTGTTTTAGACTGGGGCGGGGTCATCATATCGGACAGACTGTCTTTAAGAGAAGACGCGAAATCTTCCATGTTGGATGGGTCTGTCATGACATCCAGAAGAAAGGGCATCTTGGGCTGGGGTGCAATTTCGATGATTATTTTCTTTTTTCCCATGCCGCCTGCAAGAATTTCTTTTCGAGCGTCTTCCCGGCGGGTGGTGATACGGGCAAGATGTTCATTGTCTGCATCATCCGCGCTGAGTTTCGGCAAGGGGAAAAGATGATCTACTACCCGGTCCACTGCTTTTATCCTGGCTTTTTTCATCACAGTTTCTGTTTGTTTTTCTTTGACCATCTGGAGGGAATTACGAACCAGATCACGGATCATTGATTCCACATCACGGCCCACATAGCCGATTTCCGTGAATTTGGAGGCCTCTACTTTTACAAAGGGGGCGCCGGCAAGTTTTGCAAGTCTGCGGGCAATTTCTGTTTTCCCTACACCTGTCGGGCCAATCATGATGATGTTTTTCGGGGTAATGTCTTCCGCCAGTTCCTGGGGGAGTTTTTGCCTGCGAACCCGGTTTCTCAGTGCGATAGCTACGGCTTTTTTTGCTTGATCCTGCCCAATGATGTATTTGTCCAATTGCGCAACAATTTCTCTGGGGAGTAATTCCTGTCTATTTTTCATCTTATCTCCTATTACTGATTTTCTATTACTAACATTCTGGGGATGGTCTGATATTGGATTATGGTTGTTCCAAGGTAAACTGTGGCATTTTTGAATTTCCATTGATAGTTTACTACTTCAAAATTGGGATGACTGATCACAGACTGAGAGGCCGGTCCGAATAATTTCTCAAAGTAGGCCTTGAGTTTGAACATGGTATTTCTCGCGTCTTCCGGTTTCTTGCAGGGAAGCCCTTTGATATCGAAGGCATATAGTTGATCGTTCTTCTTGTGAAATACAAATCGAACGTGAACAGGTGTATCTCCGTACCGCTGCCAATAGCTGAAATGCCGAACATTCATGGCAATTTTGTTGATTTTTGCCGTTTGAATTGCTTCTTGTCGCGTTTCACCGAAACGGAAACCGTCAAATTGTTCCAGTGGGGTTCGATTGCCACATGAAATTGATGTAACCAGAACAAAAAAAAGTAAGTACAGGGTTTTCATTCCTCATCCTCCAGGTGAAAATAAAGTTAGCACAATCTACAACCTTTGGCAAGAACACGATGAGCATCATATATTTCTTTGAAAATGTGAATTCTACCGTTTCAAATAGCACTGATTCGCGATAGAATAAGCTTATGTCACAGAGAAGAATTGGACGGTATGAAATTCTGGATGTGCTGGGTCAGGGGTCTATGGGGGTGGTGTACAAATGCAGGGACACCGTTTTGAACCGCTATGTGGCATTAAAAACCATGAACCTGGGTCTTTCATCCAATCCGGAACTGAAAGAACGATTCTATCGGGAAGGGAAAACCCTTGGAACTCTGAGCCACACAAATATTGTCAGTGTATATGAATTGAATGAATTCGGTTCCACCTGCTACATCGTGATGGAATATCTGGAGGGCACCAGTCTGGACCAGTTAATTGATGACCACCAGGAACTGGCGACAATGACAAAGCTGGAGATTATCCGGCAGACATGCAACGGGGTAATTTTTGCCCATGGGAAAGGCGTAATCCATCGCGACCTGAAGCCGGCGAATATTTTCGTCAGAGAAGACGGGTTGATAAAGATTCTGGACTTCGGGGTGGCGAAACTGGCTACATCCAAGATGACAAAATCCGGAGTCATTCTCGGGACAGTGGCATATATGGCACCGGAACAGCTGATGGGTGAGACGATAGATGAGCGTGTGGACTTATTTTCCATTGGCGCCATCATGTATGAGCTTTTCTCTTATCGGAAGCCCTTTGGTGGAGATACCATTACTCAGGTCATGGGAAGCATCATGAATACCCGGCCCGGCGACATCAAAGGCGTAGATAAGTCTATCAATTTTATCATTCAGCATGCGCTTGAGAAGGAAAGAGAACGCCGCTACCAGACAGTAAAGGAATTACGGACGAACGTGGAACAGCTCCTTGAATTTGAAAAGAAGAAACGAATTAAAACCCGGAACATTATTGACAAAACAATTACATCTCAGATTCAGGATGTGCGGGTTCAGTTGAAAAAGATTGAGCTAATCAAAGAGGAGATTCATGGACAATTTGAGAAAGCGCAACTTGCTTTGAAGGAAGACAGGTTCGATGATGCAATTCAGGCGGCCAATAGTGTGCTGAAACTGGATAATGCTCATCAGAAAGCCGAAAAAATTCTTGAACTTGCTCAGAAATACAAGGCTTTAAAAAAGGAAGAAGAAAAGCACAAAATGCGCTGGGTTCACGATCGCCTTTCGGAAGCACAGGAAGCTATGGATAACGAACATCACATGCACGCTTGCGAACTGTGTGAGAGCATCCTTAAAGTGGATAATAAGAATAGCGATGCCAAAGTCATTAAATCAGTTTGTATCAAAAAAATAAGGGATTTTCTTGAAAAGATCGAAAAAACTAATCATACTTGATTTGGATGGTACATTGGTTGATTCTCTGCCGGATATTACATCATCGTTGAACCATACAGCAGAAAAACTGGGTTTTCAGACTTTCTCATCAGACACGGTGCGTGGATTTGTGGGAGATGGTGTTCGAATGCTTATTGACCGGGCATTTCCGGCAACGGGAAAGGTCCGGAGTGAAGCATTGAGCCTTTTTCTGACCGGGTACAAGGCGCACCTGGTGGATCGTACTCGCCCTTTCCCGGGGATTGAGTCCCTGTTGTCGGGGTTGAAAAAGGACGGCTATCCGGCAGGGGTTCTGTCCAATAAACTTGAAAATCTGAGTAGGATAGTTGTGCGGCATTTTCCGTTTCTTCGGGAAGCCCTTTCTTTTGTGTATGGTGGTGACAGTTTTCGAGAGAAAAAGCCATCCCCGCTACCGGTGTTGGAAATTTTGAAGAAATGGGGCAGGGCAGGGGAAGGGGCCGTTATTATTGGAGATAGCCCCAACGATATCCGTTGTGGAAAAGCAGCGGGGATAGATACAATCGGTGTAACATATGGGTTTATGCCTCACGAGTTATTGAGGGCCGAAAGCCCGGATGCACTGGTGGGCACTCCCGGTGAAATCCGGGAAGCAATTGACGATCTTATAAAAAAATAATACTTTTTTCTTCCAGTTTTGTCACTTCGCCTATGATCTCTGCCTGTATGGCTCCATTTTCGCGAATTTTGTCAAGGAGCCGCGCCGCTTTGTCCGGTGACACTGAAATAAAGAGTCCACCGGAGGTCTGGGCGTCAAAGTAAACCATCTTTTGGTCATCCGAAAGCTCAGGTTTGAAGCTCACATCCGCCTTTGCGAATCGTCGGTTGTTATAGGAGCCCGCCGGGATCAGACCCATCCCTGCGAGGTCCACCGCCTCTGAAATAAAGGGGATGGCGTCGGTATTGAGTCGGAATGAGACTTTGGAAGCCCGGGCCATTTCCAAGGCATGCCCGATCAGGCCAAAGCCGGTAATGTCGGTGGCGGAATGAACCCCGACCTCATTCATTGCCTTTGCCGCACCCTTGTTGAGTGCTGCCATGATTGCAGTGGCATCTTCCATGGATTTTTCCGATGCCATATCCACCTTGTTGGCAGTGGTCAGAATCCCCATCCCAAGTGGTTTGGTCAGGATCAGCGTATCTCCCGGCTTGGCGCAGTTGTTTCGGGTAATGTTCTTTTCTTCCACAATCCCGGTTACCGAGAGGCCGAATTTCATTTCATGGTCGTCTACAGTGTGACCACCGACGATAACAGCCCCCGCTTCCCGGACCGCGTCCAGACCGCCCATGAGAATATTGCGAAGTTCATGGCCTTCAATGTTGCAGGTGTCATAGCAGACCAGGTTCAGGCAACAGATAGCCTGTCCGCCCATCGCGTAAATGTCGCTTAAGGAATTTGCCGCCGCGATTCTGCCGTACATGAAGGGGTCATCCACCACCGGAGTAATAAAATCCGCCGTTTGAACCAGAAGTGTTCCGTCATTGAGGCGGAAGACACCGGCATCCTCGCTGTGTTCCAGGCCTACGATCAGGTCAGGGTTTCCATCATTGAATGGAATGTCATGGAGCAATTCCCCCAGGTCCCCCGGGGCCAGTTTGCCCGCTCACCCTGCGGCTTTTACAAACTCAGTCAGTTTCCGTTTTTTGTTCATTTTCATCCCAGTGTAATGGCGTTTTCATGCTGAACAAGGGTTTGAACCGAATCAAATGCATTGCCCACTTCTCCGATTTTCAGCTTGTCCGGAATCTTGAAATAATCCAGGCAGGCGCCACAGGAAAAGATTTCAACGCCCCGGTTTTTCAGCTCGTTCAGTTTCTCAATGGTTTCATCCCAGAAGCAGGTGACATATACCCCCCGGTTGACAAAAATCATTTTTCCGGGGAGTTCATCATCCTCCAGTTCCACCATGTTTTCCAGAAAGGCTTTCATCAACTGTTTTCCCAGTTCTTCATCCGGTCCGATACTGTCGGACTGGATAAATATGGCCCGTTTCGCTCCGGCCTGGTGGCGGGAAACTCTTTCCTGTCCCGTAATCGCGCAGGTAAATCCCTTTGCGATTTCCAGGTGAAATTCCCCGTCTTTTTCGTCCATCGTTACGGCGCATCCCTGGGATTCGGCAAACCGGCGCACATTCTCTCTGGACGCTTCACTGTCCACAATCACAGTAACAATTCCCTCTTCAATCCCGCTCAGTGCCTTTTTGGCCAGTATCACCGGCTGAGGGCAGGCAAGTCCTTTTGCGTCAACGATCTGTGTCATTCAACCTCCAGTTGAACCAGAATCCAGTTTATTGTATCCGATGCTCTGCCCGAAATCAAAAAAGAAAAAGATGAAGTGGCTGTAGGGGGACTTAAGGTAAGGCGGGTGTGTGCTGCAGTGAGGTTTTGGGTTTTATATCTGGGAAACTAACGAGACATTTCCGATTCCCTTCCAAAATAGGAAAGTGCTTTGAATAGGAGAACGATGGAAAGAAGAATTGTCATTAATAGAAAGAATATGGGATCAGCTGGCTTCCCAACACCGGTCAGGGCAGGTAATGCCCCCAGGAGAAGGGCAAGACAGGGAAGGCCAAAGGCCAGGCCGGGTCTTTCGGGAAGGAGAAGGTAGAGGGCAGTCAGGGTGATTGGCATTGTAAATTGAAAGAGAAATAAGCCCAGGATTGAAGATAAAATTGAAGATTGGCCCAAGGCCAGTAAGGGTGCACAGACAGCTAACGCAAGTACGGCAGTTTTTTGCCATCCGAAATGGTCCGCGATAATTCCGCCGGCTCCTTTCCCCAGCATGGCGATACCAGCCAGCAGAAAAAGAATTGTCTGGGAACTTCGCCATGGAGCAATCGCCAGTCCTCCAACAAAGGAGCGCATTCCGATTGTCATGAGCAGAAAAATTCCGATCAGAATATAGATACTGGGTTTTTCCGATTGAACTTCAGGTACGGGTTTGTATGCGCGAAGAGGGAGTCCGGTTTTCCAGAAAATCCAGGTGCCTGCCAAAGGCAGTACCAGAGAAAGCCAGATCTCCCAGTGGATGGGTTGCATGCCCAGCCACAGGCCGATTACGAGTCCAACGGCTCCGGGGGCGACAAAGATGCCGTTTTCAGTGGACCGCCCTCCCGAGAGGCGAAGGACAATTGCCCCCGCTCCTACGTGGAACAACGCATTTCCCAGGCCCACCAGTACAATTGCTATGTATGGGAGATGTAAATGTATCAGTGCGGCTGCTGAAAGAAGGCAGATTCCGGTGAATCCGGTCAGTCGATAACCATTTTTCAGATCCGCCAGCCATCCGGCCAGAAATTGCAGCCCAAAGGCGAGGCAGTTATACAGAATTACAAAGAACAAAATGGTTTCAAAGGGATAGCGCAGCAATCTGACTTCAGTATAAACAGTTGCTGCACTGGTCATATCTACACCGGCATGAAGTATTGCCAGAAGGATGACAACTGTCATGGAAGTTGCTGATTGAGCGGGTGTATTTATCCGGAGGGGACGGTGTGTGGTTTCCGGTATAACCGATGTAGCCATGTTCACTTCTCAGGAGAATGATTGTTTTGAGATGGAATACAAATGTGAATTGAGATGTCTCTGTCTGGATTCATTCTTACAAATGCCCATTCTAATTTTTTCTTCGATGAATCATTGTTGAGAATCAGGCCATTTTCAGCGGTGGCTCGAACCACTTCTTTGCCGATGCGACCGCTCCACAATGCACCTGAACTGACTGCGTAGGTGAAGTCCGCACAGTTATTTTTTGTGGGAAGCTCAAGGGTGTAGGTGACTTTAATATGTTTTGTTTCACCCTGCTTAAACGTAACAGGCCAGAAAAACCCATGATAATTTTGATTTGTTTTATCATTTATATCAGCGTCCCTTGTCCCATCTCGATTACTTGAGTTATTCTTTATTCCAAAGAATTTCCAGGATTTCTCTTTGGCAGAATCGATGTTTTTTCCATTGATATTAACGCCAAATGATTGGATTGCTGCTGGTATTTTCATCTCATATACCGGGAATCCCATTTGAAAAGAGGTTCCGCCTTTGGGTGCTAAAGTGCACACCATCTCAAACACACACCAGACTTTTGCCCGGATGGTATCGGTAGTTTTCACTTTGTCAAACAGGATTTGCACATCTGCCGATTTCATCGAAATTTCTACCCCCTCCGGGAGAGCGAATGGAGGTTCATCTTCATTTATCTGTTTGATCTGGTTGAAGTCAGGTTCAGGAGGTGAAGGAAGAATGTCACATGGAGCTGAAATCGCCGTGAGAAAAAGGAGAGCCCAAATTATTTTCAGATACTTCAAGAATATATCTCCTTTTGAAAATCGAAAGACCCGGAGGTTGAACATAAGTCAGTCCACTGCTTCGACTTCATTTGTTTCAGCCATTATAGCGCAAATAGACCAAATTTTTCTACGATAGATTGTTCGGTAGTCCCGGACTTTGGAGCTTTTTGTACAATTGTACCGATTTTACAATCCGGAACATCAAAGTGGCACAGGATTGATGCTTTCGTAGTTGAAACTGGGATATACAGACCTATTCTTGACAAAAAATGCGAGATTATTTGACAAAAAATGGAATAAACCTACATTATAACTAAGATAAGCGCTTGATCAAATGTGGATAGTTTAAGAGCTGAATTGGACGAGAATGCGGTCTTTCGGGGACCGGGAACCCGATTTACGAATCGGAGTGCGACGGGAGGATTGTATGAACAGAAAAATGAGTTATCAGAATGCAGGGAGTGGTGGATGGAATTCCGGTCTTCCCACAATGTGGGCAATGGAAGAGGAGGTGGACAGCCGTAATTTCAAGATTGCGCTGTTGGTTGCAATTATGATTCACATTTTGCTTCTCTGGGTTGTTTTTCCTGCCGGGAGCAGTCCGGTTAATCATGGCAAGACAAAAATTGAAAAATCCAAGGTGAGAATTATTTTCAAAGCACCAGATGAGCCTCTTCCCGACATTATCTTAAAGCAGCACGTACGCCTGATTCCTGTTCCAGACCAGGATCCGGATGGACCTGAACCGATGGTTTCTATCAAGGTAATCGCTGAACAGGACATGCCGGTGGGCGATTTTTTTATTGATGACAGAGTTCCGCTGCCGGACAAGATTAATGCTTATGCGAAAGGTTTGATAAATCCCGTCTATGAAATGGCACAATTGCAGCGTAATGTGGTGTATCCGCCCCTTGCCGTAAGAGCGGGGCTTGAAGGTTATGTGATTGTGCAGGCGGTGTTGAATCGAGATGCCACGGTTTCGGATGTACATGTAATTGGTGGAAACTTGTCCGGTTTCGGTTTCCCCGAGGCTGCGAGAGATGCAGTAAAAAAGCTTGAATTTAAGCCGGGTATTTTCAGCGGTCATCCGGTAAATGTCGTGATGAATTTAACAATTCACTTTCGTTTGAGAAGGTGACCGGTCAT
>JAADJC010000047.1:9986-41972 GCA_013151025.1 Acidobacteriota bacterium | reverse complement strand
CAAAATTGCTTTCAGCTTGCTGAAAGCTACATATACCCGTCTTTGCGCAATTCTTCGAGTCCGCCGCCGTCTTCTTTGTCCTGTTCCCGGCCTGCACGTTCGGCGATGTTGGCAAACTTCCCGGTTTTCAATTCTTCGATCACTTCCGCTACATTTTTCGCGGTGGATTCCACCGGGGAGGTACAGGGCCAGCAACCCAGGGAACGATAGCGTTTGCCTTCCCCATGGGCAAAGTACAGATCCACAATGGGGATATTTTCCCGTCCGATATATTCCCAGATGTCCACTTCGGTCCAGTCGAGAAGGGGATGAATCCGAACATGCGTTCCCGGGGCAAAATCGGTTTTGAACTGGTTCCAGAGTTCCGGGGGCTGATCTCCCACGTCCCAGTTGTTGTAAGAATCCCTAGGGGAAAAATAGCGTTCTTTCGACCGGCTTCCCTCTTCATCGGCACGGACGCCCACAATCACTCCGGTGTATGGCTCCCGGTTTTGGTCCGGTTCATATTTTCCGGTATTGTGATTCATCCGGTAGCGGGGCCAGCTTCCGCTGAGGGTATTTTGGAGAGCCAGCGTTTTCAGGTTGCGGCAGCATTCCAGCCGAGTCGCGTTTCCGTCCGGAAATGTTTCTTTTTTATCCAGTGCTTTCCTGTTTTCCCCATAGATCATATCCAGACCCCATTCCAGTGCCACACGATCCCTGAATTCAATCATTTCAGGAATTTTGTAGTGGGTGTCCACATGCACCAGCGGAAAAGGCACGTGGCCGAAAAACGCTTTCCGCGCCAACCACAGCATTACCGTACTATCCTTCCCGATTGACCATAACATGCACAGGTTCTTGAATTCACTATACGCTTCCCTTAGAATGTGAACACTTCGGTTTTCCAACTTCTCTAAATTATCCACGTTACTCCTCTCCGTTGGTCATACACCTTCAATGGTGGATTGCATTCTTTTTCTTAACTTATCTTTTGTCACTTATCACTCTTCACTTCTTTTCCGCCTGTTACCGAACATGGCCTTTGACCGGGATGATGCGCATCTGTTCTATGCCACCGACAGTGGTAAATACCCGCAGTGAACCCTGGATACGGCCGGATGATGCGGAGCCATTAATGTTCAACCATACAACAGCCGATGTTTTCGATGTGGTTTCCACTTTATAGCTGAACGGTACCCTTGACAGCCGCACACGGGTGATGACCAATTCCTGACCGCCATTACTATCAATGTGAATGGCTGCCACATGTTTTGCCCCTGGTACCAAGTCGGGCAAGAATAAAGATAGGGGCTTCACCACCATGGGCGGCATGGGATGAATCGTAATGTAAAAAATAAGCTTCGGATCCAACTTTGAATTGGTGACAAACCCGATTTTAAGCCGACCCGGACGGTTTAGCCCGGAGTCCGATTTCAATCGAACAGAAAATGTCAGTAAAAGATCTCCGTCTTTTGATGAATTGACTTTCCATGAAAACCCGGATTTTTCCACCAGATTGTCACCAAAAAGAACTTTCCCTTTATCCAGTTTTGCCGGACGCCCCATCTGGTTCTTGATTGTCACAACCTTCTCAATCACTTGTCCGGGAACCACATCCCGAAAGTCAATTTTTGTTTTATCCGGCAGCAATTCCGCTTTAACAACGGCATTAAATGAAACGGTTACGGCAGAATTCAATGTGCTGTTTGTTAAAACGGTGGCGGTTTTTGTCACTGTGCCATAGTAACCGGCGGTGTAAAACCACAACACCAACTCTCCGGATTCTCCAACTGCCAGATCCCGCTTACTCAATTTTGGAACGGTACACCCGCAAGAGGCTTTGACTTTTATGATTTTCAACGGCGCATTCCCGGAATTCCTGAATTTGAACACAATTTTTGCCCGGCTGTTGGGACGAAGCGTTCCGGCGTCCACATTCACCTTCTCAAACTGAATATTTGCCCCGGCAAATGCGGCAGCACTCAATAGTAAAAAAAATACCGCTATCCCTACATGTTTCATAAATCCTCCCTGAAATAATTCCAACGCTGTTTTACAATGCAAAATTACAATAAAAAGCTCCGTAAAACAACATTTTACTCCGGTGGAGAAAGAAAATCCACACCGATAGGATCTGGAATATTCTCCTTTAAAATACGGTCAATTTCATCCATCGACGCCGGATTCAGAACCCAGCCGAAGCAGGCTTCCAACGGTGTCAGTTGCTCCGGTTTCCGCGCTCCCCACAACGCAACACCATCCTTCAGCCGATCCAGTATAAACCGCAACGCCAGATGTACCACGCGTTTACCAAACTTTTCCCTGGCCAGGGTATCCAATTCGCTTACCGCAGCCAGGTACCGGTTCATCCTGGGAGGCTGAAACTTCGGATCCACCTGGCGGACATCTCCCTCGTGAAACTCCGTACCCAGCCCCACTCTACCGCTTAACAACCCCCGGCAAAGAGCACTGTAGCCCAGAATTGTTACGCCGGCAGTCTGGCACCAGGGCAGAATGTCTTTCTCCATTTCCCGCTCAAACAGATTATAGGGGGGTTGGACAGTCTGAATTGAAGCCACGGCGTTGAAGCAGGCCATTTCAGCCGGTGAAAAATTACTCACCCCGATTGCCCGAACCTTTCCTTCCTCTTGAAAATTAAGCATTATTTCCGCTGTTTCTTCCAATGGCGTCCCGTGATCCGGCCAATGAACCTGATACAGGTCAATCATATTTACTCTCAAGCGTTTCAAGCTGTCTTCCAGTTCCTGCCTCAATCTGTCCGGTGAAGCGTTCCGACGAATCTTCCCATCCTGCCATTGAAGACCCGCTTTCGTTGCCAACACAACCTTGTCCCTGGATCCGTGCATGCGTATTGCTTTCCCCACAACTTCTTCAGAAAAACCGTATCCATAAATCGGGGCGGTATCAATGAGGTTGACACCGGAATCCAGTGCCTTCAGAATCGTTTTTATCGAATCAGCCTCGTCAGATCCGCCCCAGAACGTCCCGCCGATAGCCCATGTTCCCAGTCCCACTCGGGAGACTGGCATATCAATGCCTGGGATTTTTGTAAACTCCATCGTTACTCCCTGCCTGCCAGAATTCTGAGCACAGCCGTCGCCTGGTGACCGGCAGCTATCATCACTCGGGGCGCCATCAGACCTTCGCCCTGCTTCGCTGCGGAAACCAGATCTCCACAAAGAAAAATATTATGGGTCAGCCTCCGGGTTTGAATATCGTTTGGGGAACCAATTCCGGCCAGCCCGGACGCAGTTACCAGACATTTTGAATGAAAATCAAGCGATCCGAAAGCGTGAACCAGCATCTCCTTTCCTTCCGCCCTATCAAATGCCTCAACGACCACGTCGCATTCAGAAAAGACAGAAAATACATTGTGTTTGTCCAGTTTAAGTTGATGGCGACTAATCTTCACAAAGGGGTTGAAGCGGGAAATCCTGTCCGCCAACGCATCTGTCTTGTTCCGTCCGATATCAGCCGCATCATAACACTGGCGATTGAGATTGGAAGGCTCAACAAGGTCAAAATCCACTAACACAAGGTGCCCAACACCGGTGCGAGCCAGTGCCATTGCAACGTGAGATCCGAGACCGCCGAGACCCGCTATTCCCACCACAGCTTTTCTAAAATGCTTCTGAAGGTCAGGACTGTTTCGGGCCGTCAACATAGACTCAAATTCATCCCTGGATGGCATTTGCCCCTTCTTCACAAGAACGATAGAATCTCCGTCCTTGACAAAACTCTGTCCCCAATCATCCAGTGGAAATCCGTTCAGGATCACAATATCCGGCTTTTTCGTTTCTTTCTGCTCTTCCCACAGGTTTCTTACAGGTAGCGGCTTATCCAGAATCCTCCTTTTTCCATTCACCGTAATCCGGATTTTTGCATTCATCAACCACCACCCACCGGAATGTACAGGAAAAGGTGATCTCCCGGCTGCAATTCAATTTCAGCTCGACTTTCTTCCTGATTGATTATCGGTGTGATATGCCGCTGGTGATCCTCTGAAACACCCAGGCTATTCAAAAGTTGTGAAACTGTCGTTCCCGTGTCCAATTCCAGGGACTCTCCGCTTTGCAGTGTTCCCGCTTGCAGAAACCCCGGAAATTCCAGTACAATTTTCATCTTCACTCCTTGAGAAGATTATCCTGTTCAGTTCTTTTCCTGTCAAGGGTCAAAACACCAGTAGAAGACAAGTTTGGAGGTATAGATATGATGGAACATGAGCTGCCAGAAGAAGAAAAACTCTATTTCAACTTTCGACTGGGAAAGAAAATACCTCAGAACCATCTCCTGCGAAAACTGAACAAACTCCTGGACCTGGATTTTCTGTACGAAACACTGAAAGACCGATACGGATACAAAGGCAATGTCCCGGTACCGCGCCCCCACACTGATGAAAATGATGCTGCTCCTGATTCTCTACAACGTCCGCTCAAAACGAAAACTCATGACAACTATCCCTCTCCGGCTGGACTGGATATGGTTTCCCGGTTATGATCCGGACACCAAAATCCCGAATCACAGCGTACTGTGCAAAACGAGAAAACGCCGGGGGGAAGAGACCTTTCGGGCGGTATTTGAAAAAGTAGTAATACAGGCAGTTAACAGCGGCTTTATACATACCAGGTTGAGTAAAGAAAGGGAAAGAAGTGAACCGGATTCATCACAGCCAAGCAAGTGCGTAAAATATTTCCCTTCCGAACTCAACCTTGCCTTCTACTCAACCTTGTCCCTCCTTTTCTCCTCCCCCTGAGTCTGGTACAATAGATATCCGGGAGGAAAGCATGAAATTTAATGAAAAACTGCTGGAAATCATCGTTTGTCCCGAATGCAAAGCAGACCTGAAACTGACGACGGACAAGAAAGGCTTGCGGTGCGACCAGTGTAAGCGGGTCTATCCCATTGATGAGAACGGAATTCCCCATCTTCTTCTGGAGGAAGCCACGGTTGAAGAATAGCTTTTTTGTTACAGCCAGTATCCCCTGCAAAGTGGTATATACGGAAGAAGAGCATCTGAAAGGTGACCGATTCTCCCTCGTGGTTACTCTTGCGTCTCAGGAGCTGGACAAAGACGGTTTTGTCGTAGATTTTGACCCGGTTCAGCAGGTGCTGGAAAAACTCCGGGACCGTCTGGAAGCGGAACCGCTGAATCAGATCACAGGGGAACCGTTTTCCATGCAATCATTGCTCTCTTTTATCCATCAACAGCTTGACGAATCAATCAAAACGCCTCATATTATCCAGAAGGTCTACCTTGAAAGAGACCGGGAGGGATTCGGCCTTGAAGTTGTTTAAGCTCCTCAGCAGACACAAAACAAGCCTTCTCCTGCTTTACGCAGGCCTGTTACTCCCCATAATTCTGCTTTTCTATTTTTTCAAACCGATGGTCATCTCCGGCTCCAGTATGTACCCGACATTCCACAACAATGATCACATTGTGGTTGATAAATTCAATGGGGAAATGTCCACCCTGAAAAGGGGAAATGTAATTGTGTTCTTCTCTCCCATCGGCGAAAACCGCTTGCTGGTCAAACGCATCATCGGAATTCAGGGAGACGTTATCGCGATTCGGAACGGCAGCGTATTTCTCAATGGAAAATTGCTCCGGGAACCCTATACAAATCACCACTCTGAGAGTTTTGAGACGATTCCCGCTTTCAGGGTACCGGAAAATTCCGTATTTGTTCTGGGAGACAATCGACTAGTCAGCGCAGATTCACGAGAATGGGGTGCTGTAGACAAGTCCCGCATTTACGGGAAATATGTCCTCAAGTTCAAAAACTGATTTTACAACTTCGTTTTCAATACTTTTTTCAGAAACCGGCCGGTATAAGAATCTTTGCATGCAGCTATCTTTTCAGGTTTCCCGCATACCATAAGCTCTCCACCCGCATCGCCGCCTTCAGGACCCAGATCAATGACGTAGTCCGAGCTCTTGATTACATCGAGATTGTGTTCAATGACCACCACAGTATTTCCTCCATCCACCAAGCGGTTAAGGACAGTCAAAAGTTTTGCCACATCGTCAAAATGCAGGCCGGTAGTGGGTTCATCCAGTACATAAAGTGTGTTCCCGGTTGCTCTTCTGGACAGCTCCTTTGCCAGTTTGATTCGCTGGGCTTCCCCACCACTGAGGGTAGTAGCGGGCTGGCCCAGACGGACATAGGACAACCCCACGTCGAACAGGGTCTGAAGCTTTTTGCGTATTCTGGGAATCGCACTGAAGAAACCCAATGCTTCCTCCACCGTCATCTCCAGCACATCGGCAATGTTTTTGCTCTTGTAATGGACTTCCAGAGTTTCCCGGTTGTAGCGTCTGCCACCACACTGCTCGCAGGTCACATACACGTCCGGTAAAAAATGCATTTCAATTTTAAGCAACCCATCACCCCGACACTTTTCGCACCGGCCGCCCTTGACGTTGAAACTGAATCGACCGGGCTTATAGCCACGCGCCCTGGACTCCGGCGTCTGAGCAAACAGATCCCGGATATGGGTAAATAATCCGGTGTAAGTGGCCGGGTTGGAACGCGGCGTCCGGCCGATGGGCGACTGGTCAACGGCAATCACCTTGTCCACATTTTCCGTTCCTGAAATCCCTGACAATCCGACACCCCTCAGGGAACGGCCACTGAGTTTTCTTCCCAATGCCTTCCGAAGAATTTCATTCACCAGCGTACTCTTTCCGCTACCGGAAACCCCGGTTACACAGGTAAATACGCCAAGGGGAAATTTCACATTCAATCCCTTTAGATTATGGAGAGCAGCACCCTTCAAGCCCAGCCATCCGCCGGGTTTTCTGCGTGCTTCAGGAATCGGAATCGCCTTCTTTCCAGAAAGATACATCCCAGTCAATGAGTCGGGACAGGAACGGATTTTTTCCGGTTTGCCGACACAGACAACCGCTCCACCATGCTCCCCCGCTCCCGGCCCAAGATCCACCACGAAATCTGCAGAATTGATGGTTTCCTCATCATGCTCCACCACAATTACCGTATTTCCCAAGTCCCGCATCTTTTTCAGGGTATGAATCAGCCGCTTATTATCCCGCTGGTGCAGCCCGATAGACGGCTCATCCAGAACGTACACGACTCCCATGAGTTTAGACCCGATCTGTGTAGCCAGGCGGATTCGCTGGGACTCTCCGCCGCTCAGCGTCCCGGCAGAACGATCCAATGTCAAGTAAGACAAACCCACATCGTTGAGAAATTCCAATCGCTGAACAATTTCTTTCAGGATTTTATCCGCGATTTTCTGTTGTATTTCGCTCAATTCCAGCGATTGAAAAACCCGAACCGCTTTCCCCACAGACAATTCGGTAAAATCCATGATATTTTGACCATTGACAGTCACTGCGAGAATCTCGGAACGAAGGCGCCGGCCCCTGCAGGACGGGCACACACGGGCAGACATAAACCGTTCCAGTTCTTCCCGGGTATCTGAAGATGCTGTTTCCCCATAACGCCGCCTCAGCATGGGAATAATTCCTTCATAATTGGACCGCCACTGATACCGGGATCCTTTTCTGCTTTCGTAGACAAAATCCAGTTTCTCATCACTACCAAATAAGATTGCATGTTTTGCTTCTTCCGGCAGCCGTCCAAACGGCGTATCAAAGTTAAATCCGAAATTGGCAGCCAATGTTTTCAATAAGGTGCTTCGATACCCCTTCCCGGGATTCTTCAACGGCAATAAGGCGCCCCCCCGAATCGTCAGCCCGGGGTTGACAATCAGGTCCTCATCAAATTCCATCAAAACCCCCAATCCGTGGCAATCCGGGCAGGCGCCATGGGGAGAATTGAAAGAAAAATTGCGCGGCTGCAAATCCGGAATGCTGATACCGCAATCCGCACAGGCAAAATGCTCACTGAACAATTCGCTTGTCTCTGTTTCATGAAAAATAACTTTCACGAAGCCTTCCGCCAGTTTTAACGCCAATTCCACAGATTCCGCAATCCTGGATCGACTCTCGCGATTTACCTTTATTCTGTCAATGATCAGCGAAATGAAGTGTCGAACATTCTTTTCCAGAACCGGCGGGTCATCCAGCAAAATTATTTCCCCATCCACAATTCCCCGGACAAAGCCTTTCGATAGGTAGGCATCAAAAAATTTCCTGAACTCTCCCTTCTTGTCCCGTACTATCGGCGCACAGATAGAGATTCGGGTTCCTTCCGGTAACCTGGACAGGTTTTCTGCTATTTCTGAAGGGGATTGAGAAGAAACCGGCTTTCCACAATTGGGACAGTGGGGTTCACCCGCACGGGCAAAGAGAATCCGAAGGTAATCGTAAATTTCAGTCACTGTCGCCACAGTGGACCTGGGATTTCTGTGAGTGGTCTTCTGTTCAATGGCAATGGCGGGTGAAAGACCCTCTATCAGGTCCACGTCCGGCTTTTCCATCTGATCCAGAAACTGTCTGGCATAGGACGACAACGACTCTACATAACGGCGCTGCCCTTCGGCATAGACTGTGTCAAACGCAAGGGATGACTTTCCCGACCCGGACAAACCGGTAATAATCACCAGTTTGTTACGGGGAATTTTCAGATCAATGTTCTTCAGGTTGTGAACCCTGGCACCCTTTATCCTGATCTCTTTCACTTCAACTCCACTTCCGCCTTCGTTCAGAATCCGATTATACCCAATTCACAGTTAATATGTATGGTGAACCTACCCTTGCCAACTCCCTGATTTTCTCTATCCCTCGCGCACATTCACTGGCACATTCACTTCTCTCCTGTCGCCCACTCACAACACATCACATCAAATAAAAAAGGGGGCCGAAGCCCCCTTAGTAGAAAATTAAATGATTATTATTTTTTCTTTGCGGAAAAACGTCCACCGACTTTTCTGGGATCGCCCTTGTAACCAAGCGCTTTCCAGTCAAACCGACTTGCTTTCTTCCCATGACAGGCACTGCATTTCAACGCCTTGTCTGCAGGCAACACTTCATGGAACAGACCCATGTAGCGATCCACTTTCACCCACTTGTAGTCAGCCTGCGTAACCTTCATGTTGCGATAGGAAAGGGCTCCGGCGATAACCGACTTGTTGATGTCTCCGGTCTTGAATGCCACATCCGGTGCCACCGGCAGCAGCAGGTTGGACTTTTTCAATACCGGCAGCATGGAGGTGTGAAGCTTGAACGCATAGATCCGGGCATTGGGGTCGTTGATGGATCCGTCCGGATATGCCATGTGAACGATGCCATTTACCGGCTGAATCGGCTTGTTGGCGTCCTGAAAGATTGTTTTACCATTCCACCAGGTATATACCGGCCGCACATGCTTTTTCAATTCCACGTACTCATCATACTTCTCATTCTTCGGATTTTGCTCCAGCTTGCGCCAGTCGCGGGCCATATCCGTAGCATCTACCCGGGCAAAATCAGGAATATGGCATACCGTGCAATACACGGTTTTTGCATGCTTATTCAAAAGAGCACTGTCGTGAGGGTTACTTTCATGACAATTCTCACACGCCACTTTCACGCCGACCAAATCAGTATCCGGCATATCCACACCCCGTCCGGCAATCCGGTGATTCTTTGTCGTGTGGCATTCGGTACATGCCATATCGTTGGCAAAATGAACATCAATGGTATCATCCGCTTCAAAGTGGGCGGATTCCAGGTCACCGCGTTTGTAGTTGGTATCACCACCCGCACCGGCATGGCAGCGGAGACACATCTGGGCAGAAGCTTTTCGGATGTTTTTCGCCCGGATTGTCACCAATTCCGGGTCGTCTTTGGGTACCCATTTCAATTTTCCATTCTCCTGCCGCACCAGCTTCCGACTGTAACCGGGGGCATGGCACATCAGACAATCAATATTTTCCAGTTGGGCTTCAGACATCTTGTCCGACGGCTTCATCCCGAATCCAATATGGCACTTGCCGCAACCGTCCGCAATCACTTTTCCTTTGCTGTTCACCACCAAATCCAGACGGCTGGTACCGGGGTTCGTGCAAAAGTCATTGATATCATTTATCTTGCCATGCAATTTACCATCAAGGCCGATGGTATTGGGTGTTTCCCCTTTCCACTGGTAATGAACACTGTGGAATACATCTTTTGCCTCTTTCATGTGGCATTTCAGGCAGGTTTTGGTACCTTCATACTTCTGGATATAACCGTAATGGGGAGGGTCCACATCCTCATCGTCATCTTCCTGTGCCATTACCTGCACCATTCCCGCAACCAGAAACATTAACATCAACGCAAAGAGTTTTTTCATATTCGAGCCGTTCTCCCCTTTTAATACCGGGCAGTCAGTGACAGGTAGATATTGTCTACCTTGTCCACGATAGGCATCAGTGCGTCAAATGCTGTGGCGCTTTCGATTTTCTTCGGCGCGCCAAGGGGCATTCCACTGCCGGTATAGTCATAATCATACTTCTGATATCCGCCTGTCAGGAAGAATTTTGTCCCGTAAATCGGATATGTAAAGTACAGTTCATATACGTCACCGCGGGCTGCCGCTTTGGCCCCCACAATGTTGTCTTCCGCACCTGTAAAGTTAAACCAGTACTTGGAGCCGTGGTTGTATTCCACACCGAGACGGGCACCGTTTTCCCAGTTATAGGTGAGACCGGCCCATACGGCGTTACCACCATGATTATCCTGACCGCCGTTATCATTCAACAGCGCGTCTTTCCCCCAGAACTGCATCATCGGGTTCATGGAACGGCCATCCGGACTGGTCTTACTCACAGAATAAGAAACGAAGTAGCCCACGTTCCCGGTTTCGCCTCGAACAAGCAAGGTTGCCATGTCTTCTGATCCAATATTTGATGTTGCCTGGGTCCTGGAAATATATCCCCCGTTATTGGCTGAGAGATAATATTCGTCAAAAACGCCGTCATGGTTGATATCACTTCCCTGGACTACAAATGGCATCACAACAGTGCCGGTAAATCCATCAGCTATACTGAACGCATGAGCATACAACAAAACAAAGTCGATTTTCTTCGTCCGGTACAGATGGGCGATTAAACCACCGAACTGGGTGTCATTGACGTCCGCGTTGGCTGAATTGTAGGAATAGGAGTTACCGTAACCGGACTCAAATCCATAGCCATAACAAAATTTGATAGATGCGCCGGGGATACCGGTTGCGTTCTCAAGGCCGAACCCCAGAGACATCCCGTCAAACTGCCAGTTGATTAAAGTTGCGATGGGAGAGCCTCCCACCACGCTGAAGTTGCGATACTCCATGGGAGGACCGTCTGTGGACGGCCGGCGCCCGACGGAAAAATGGCCACCGTCCCAGGAATAGGTAAAAAACGCCCGTTCCACCCGGAGTTTGTCATCGGAAGGCATGGATGTATCCAGGCCATCCATCATCTGGGAGCTCATCTGACCATTGAAAAAACTGCTTTCCGCGCCGTTTCCCCAAACCTTGTACATGGTCAGACGTCCACCGAATTTCAAATGCTCGTTGATCTGAGATTCCATATTGATGCGAAGCCGGGTAGTGTACATCAGACTATTGTCATAATCGTACACCTTGGGTTGTACACCCTGGAACATCATCTGATACTTGGCCATGTCCGACGCCCCGAATGTACCGGAAAAGTAGGGCGTACCCATGCTGTTGACGCCAATCATCGGCATATCGTACATATCAAATTGATTGTTCCCATTCATGTCGATAAAACCGTTGGCATCAATGAATCCCATCTGCATCATCGCCGGCATCATACCCTGGAGAAGGTCCTGATTCGCCATCACAAATGCGGGATTAAACGTGTAACCGGAACCGGAACCCAGTGGTGTACCGCCTATCTGGCCGGCCGGAACAGCCAATCTGCCGAATGCCCAGAGTCCCATCATGGTGGAAGCCCAATCTGGAAGCCCCCGCATGTTCTTATAACTCATGTTATAGGCATTTGTCCTCAATTCGTAAGAAAAATCAATCTTATCCATGACAGTGTGCTGCTCATTGGTATCCACTCTGTCCGCAAGGTCATCCAACTGATCCTGCAAATCTTCAATCTGCTTCTTCAGGTTCTTCACATCGGTCTGCGCATACGCTGAAAAAACAGAGAAGGCCGCAATCAAAAAAATAATGACGAGATTGCGTCTCATATCAAAACTCCTTCAGTATTAAATAAAGCCATTGTCTACATTGGTTTGTTGTCACTTGTTCGCACACGCTCAAAAAAAGAGGCCTTTAAAACCAGGCCCCTGGAATAGCATCAGTCGCAGGTCTGCGGCTTCTCAGAATCCATGGCGCCTACATAGCAGAACGCCCACAGGTTATTGATATCGGTTTCGCTGAGATTCAGCTTTTTTGTAATATCCGCACCATGTCTTCTCGCCAGTTTCGCAGCATTGGCTTTCAGATAACGTTTCCACTGTGCTCGAGTCTTGTGAGCCGGCGTCAGCTTTTTGGCATCTTTCCCATTGTGGCAAACCTTGCATTGCTCTTTGAAAATCTTCTTCCCGGTATCCACATTTCCCGCTTTTCTGTCCAATGCAAAACTGCTGACCCCAAAAAGAAATCCCAATGCCAGAGCCATTACCACCATTTTTTTCAAGTTAACAACCTCCTGTTCTTGATTATAGTTAACGCAACATATCCAAACTTGCGCACTTTACTAAATAATTATACCCTTATATTCAGGGTTACGCAAGTATCTTTGATTATTTTTTTCTTTATGATTTAGATGGAAATACAGAAGAAATCCAGGCCGGACAAATATGCCCGGCCTGGATTAAAATCAGATTCAGTCCATTGCTTCCAGAACAATTTCCGCCAGATCCCGGGTTGTTACATTTTCCACCCCGGTTTCATTAACAGCATCTGAAAGCATGGTCATACAGAACGGACAAGCAGTGCAGATTTCTTCCGGCGTGCTTGTTTCCATGATATTTTCCAACCGCTTATGATTAATCCGTGTTCCCCTGTCTTCTTCCATGAACATCCGGCCGCCACCGGCACCGCAACAGAGAGCCTTTTCCCTGTTCAGGGATGCCTCTTTCAATTCCACCCCTTCAATGGATTTCAGCACATCCCTTGGGGCATCATAAATGCCATTATGGCGTCCAAGATAACAGGAATCGTGATAGGTAATTTTCTTTGTCACCTCATGATTCAATGTGATTTTCCCTTCTTTCAACAGTTCAGCGATAAATTCAGTATGGTGGATTACCTGATAAGCGCCGCCAAATTCTGTATATTCATGCTGCATCGTGTTGAAACCGTGGGGACAAATGGTAACAATTTTCTTTACCTTGTAGCCGTTGAGCACTTCCACATTCTGCTGCGCAAGGGTTTGATAGAGGTATTCTTCACCGGCACGCCTGGCGTGGTCACCGCAGCACATCTCTTCTTCCCCGAGACAGGCGAATTTCACACCTGCCTTCTGCATTATTTTTGCGAAAGCAATTGCGATTTTCTTGCCTTTATCATCAAAGGAGCCGGCACAGCCTACCCAGAACAGCACATCAATATCATCCTGATTCTCTACTTCAGCCATCAGCGGAATGCCAAGACCCTCGGCCCATTCGAACCGCTTGCTCATGCCGATATTCCAGGGGTTGCCGTTTCGTTCCATACCGGTAAATGCCTGTTGAAGTTCAGATGGAAAATTTGCATCCACCATCACCAACTTTCGACGCATATCAATGATTCTCGGAATATTTTCAATGAACACCGGGCATGCTTCCTCACAGCGGCCGCAGGTGGTGCAATCCCAGATTTCATCCTCAGAAAGTACACTCCCGATAATGGTAGGCAGTGCATCTCCCTTCCCCGCCAGCAACTCTTTTTCATGGTCGTAGAGAAAATGCTTTAGTTCGTCATTTACGCGCTTGGGAGACAGGGGTTTATCTGTCAGGAAAGTCGGGCAAAATTCGTGACAACGGCCACATTCCGTGCAAGTGTACAAATCCATAAATTGTTTCCAACTGAAGTCTGTGATTTTAGATATGCCGACCGGAATGTTTTCGTCCTCGGTATCGAACAGCTCTTCGAGATTGTCCACATTGGCAATCTCCCCAACCGGTGTCAACCTTTGAAAAAAAACATTGGGGATGGCTGTGATGACATGGAAATGCTTGGAACCCGGCAACAGGTTCAGAAACACAAGAATGGTTACCACATGTATCCACCATGAAATATCATAAACCAGGGCAAGTCCATGGGGCGAAACCCCGGCAACCAGTCCCGCCAGGAACCGGCCGGTAAATGCCACCTTCCCCCCGAGAACAGCAGTTGCGGCATCCATGGACATATCCGTAATCATCAAAATAAAAATCAGCAACAATACAAGATAGGCCTCCAGGGACGGATCAACCCTTTTGGGACGGATGAATGCCCGGCGAACCGCCGCGTAAACCACCATAATGGTCACCAGAATCACAAACACATCCTTTGTGTACAGGTAAACAGTACCCACCGTGCTGTTGATAAACCAGTCCATTGAAGCAGCCGAAAAACCCTCTGCAAATGCAGAAATAGTCCGGATTGCCAGAACGCAAAAGCCCCAGAAAATAAACGCATGCATCAACCCGGTACTGGCATCGGACAAAATTCTCTTTTGACCGAAAGCAAACAACAGCATCCGCTTGATCCGTTCACCGATACGGTCGAACCGATCCTCCGGCTTTGCCAGTTTCAGCAATCGGTAATAACCCCATATCGAATTCACGAAATAGAGTAGTCCAACAACAAATACGGCCACAAACACCCAGAAAAAAGCGCCTTGGGTCGGATTAAGTATTTCACCGGTCGGATTCATGGATACCCCCCTTTATCAGAATAACTGAATGACCATTCATTCATTATACGGCTCTTCATGGCATTGTCAATTCAAAATTATACCGAAAACCATCTTCAAATCAAATCTTCACATCCCATAGACTTTCAGACAAAGCTCAGCTACTAAATATTTTTTCAAAAAAGCCATTTTTAGATTTCATGCCTTATCTTAACCTATTGTCACCACTGCTACTACCATCACACTATGTATATATTTTTTACTTTTCAACTTCACATTGACTTTTACCATTATTTTCATTAATCTGTTTTTGGGAGATTTTCTAATATGACACTTACTCTGGACCAACTGGTCGTTGTTGCTCTTCTCCTGGTGTTTATTTCTGCGATAATTATCAGTCTGTTTCGATCCCTTCGAACAAGGCTGAAAGCCGCAGTCAAAACCAGGCGGGAGTTCTTTGACATGATCCGGCAGAAAGACATTCAATACAGCCGAATCCTTCAGGACAAGCAGAAACGAAGCGGATTTTACAGCAACCTGATTGACAAATTGCCTTTTCGCACCAGTGAAATGATTTCTCAGGAAGACCCACGAAAGCTTGCAAGGGTTCTTGTGGACAGTGTTGTCGACCTGTTTGAACCCACCAGGGTTGTATTCTTTACCGCTATGCCTGAAATAAGACAGCTGGTTCTCACGGATGGCTTCTCCACTGAACCGTCCAAGTTCGGAAAACGCTATGACTACGGAAAGGGACGACCCGGAGTAGTAGCCCAGAAAGGAATCACCATGACCACCCTTGACTTTCTCAATGAAAGCACAATGGTAAAACGTCGAATCCGGGAACATCAATCCAGTGAATGCCAGATGGACATCTTTTCACCCCTGATCAAAGATGGTCACCTGTTGGGAATAGTCGGGATGAAAAGGATCGGGCAGGACTTTACTACAGATGAAAAACGCGTATTCCGCATGGTGGCCGATATGGCGGCAAACGCCTTCGCATTCAGTTATCTCCTGGCCCGCTACAAAAAAATGGCCCACAGGGATGGGCTCACCGGCCTTGTAAACCGCAAATCCTTCATGACCATGTTCGCGAAACAGTTGACACAGGCGTCTATCGGAAGCGATCAGCTTTCGGTTTTCATGTTTGATCTCGACAATTTCAAGGTTTATAACGATCGTAACGGCCATCTGGAAGGAGACAAATTATTAAAGATGATTTCAAAGATGGTTCTGGAAAATATTCGCACCAATGATGTTGCGGCTCGTTACGGGGGAGAAGAATTCATTGTCCTTTTCCCCGGACTTTCCAGAAAAAAAGCATATCGCGTTTCCGAATATCTCCGGAAAAAGATAGAAGCCCATCCCTTTCCCCACAGAGAAGGCCAACCACTGGGTATGGTCAGCATCAGTGGCGGCATCGCCAGCTTCCCCGAAGACGGCGACACGGTGCATGAGTTGATTTCAACAGCAGACCAACGCCTTTATCGGGCCAAAAACAAAGGCCGGAACCGTGTCATGCTTTCTACGATGTGAAGAAGAAGTGGGCCTTGTGCGTGGGGGTTAGAAAACTCAGGGAATTGAGCACTCCCTGCCTTGTCTCGTCTTTTTGTGATCTTTTCATCCTTGAGTCACCGCAAACGTACAGAACACTTCCTTTATTGCAGTAATGTTAATGTCTTGGCCAGGACCTCTTCCATGGTAGCTGACGGTATAACTCCAATGAGCTCGGCCTTGCGAGCCAGCCAATCCATACTCTTCAACTGGTCCGACAGAATCACACCATTGACCCCGCAGTTATCCGGCAGTTTCACTTCAAATGGGTAGCCCTTGATTTGGCTCGTTATCGGGCAAAGCAATGCCAGGCCCACTTTTTCATTGTAAGCCCTCGGAGAAATGACAGCCGCAGGTCGGCGGCCTGCCTGTTCGTGCCCGGCCTGGGGATTCAAATCAACCCAGATCAAATCTCCACGACCCGGCACGTAAGGCGCCATGATTACCATACCTCCCTGCCGACAGGTGAGCCGGTATCCAGTTCCTTGTGCAGATGTTCGGGCTTGATTGCCTCCAGAAGTTCTTCCAGATCATATTGTCCGGGCCTGATAGGGAGAAGGATTATTTTTCCCCTCCTGACCTGTAGCTCCACTTCCACATTCTGTGAAATCCGTACATCCTCGGCAACTGATTTAGGAATGCGAACAGCCAGACTGTTTCCCCATTTCTTGATTTTTGTACGCATCTTTTCTTCCTCTTTCCCCGAAACGCTCGTATCTACATTGAATATACATTAATTGCCCCTGTTCTGCAACCTGAATTTCTAAAAGAGTAGAATCAGGTTTCCCGCTTGACACCCTGCGGATGAGTAGGGGGAAGACGGCGAAATGCGCCGAATGTTAGGTAGTAGATGTTGGATGATAGATTGCAAGAAAAATCAGGGAGTTGGCTAATCCTTAATTTTTTCGAACCCACCCCCATCATTTCTTATCTGACCTTTGTGTGCCCTTGTGACTTCGTGTTAAGTCCCAATCTCTGACTGCCCTGCGGTCCCTGCGCCCTCTGCGGTGAGTCTTTTTATTCCCCTCTCAATCAAAAGGTCAGATCGAAGGCTTGTTTCAGTGTGGCGATTTCAATAATCTGAAAGTCTTTTTCGGCAAGGTCTTTGATGTTCTTACGGAGTCCGGCCGGGACGATTGCCCGGTCGAATCCCATGGCCCGGGCTTCCCGAACTCGTTTCTCAAGCTGTGCGACACTGCGAATTTCTCCGGCAAGGCCGATTTCCCCGATGAACAGGTCTTTTTCTCCCAGCGCCTTATTCAGAAAACTGGATGCAACTGCCATACAAACACCGAGATCGGCTGCGGGCTCACTGACAGCAAATCCACCGGTGATGTTCACATACACATCATCCCGTTGAATCGCGAAGTCCAGCCGCTTTTCCATGATGGCGAGAAGCAGGTGAAGGCGGCTCTGGTCCACTCCAATTGCCATGCGTCGGGGAGTCCCGAAATTACTGTCTGCGGCTAGCGCCTGCACTTCCAGTAAAATGGCACGGGTTCCTTCCAGCGCACAGATTATGGCAGAACCGGCAGCCTCCCTCGCGCGTTCAGAGATAAAAACCGCAGATGGGTTGGGAACTGCCACCATCCCGGCAGCCGTCATTTCAAAGATACCGATTTCGTTTGTAGAACCGAAACGGTTTTTCACCGCCCGGACAATCCGCCTGGCATGAAATCGCTCCCCTTCGAAGTACAGGACAGTATCCACAATGTGTTCCAGCGTCTTGGGACCGGCAATAGCGCCTTCTTTCGTGATGTGCCCAACCACAATAAATGCCACACCGCTTCTTTTGGCTGCAAACAGGAATTTTGTGGTGGCTTCCCGAATCTGGGACACAGTGCCGGGAGCGGATGAGATGTCTTCTGAAAATACGGTCTGGATTGAGTCCACAATGACCATAGCGGGTTTGTGCTGTTCCACCAGTGAGAGGATACCGGCAACTGTCACTTCAGACGAAATAAAGAGATTGTCTGAAACTGCCCCGATTCGGTCTCCCCGCATCTTGATTTGAGTGGGGGACTCTTCCCCGGAAAAGTAAAGTACCCGTTTTCCGGTATGGGCCAGTTTTTCACATACCTGCAACATCATGGTGGACTTGCCGATTCCAGGTTCTCCCCCCACCAGCACAAGGGATCCCGGCACAAAACCGCTACCGAGAACCCGGTCGAACTCAGGTATTCCGCTGGAATACCTGGGATGCTCAGATTTCTCAATTTTACTGATGGGTTGGGGAGCCACTGCAGAAAGATCCTGCCCATGGTAAACAGCCGACTCTTCCGGAACTTCCAGAAAACTGTTCCACGCGCCACACTCCGGACATTTCCCCAGCCATTTGGAAGTCTGATAGCCGCAGGCTCCGCATTCGAATGTTGGTTTCCTCTTTTTAGCCATCCGGCCCCCGGTTCACTCTATTTGACACTTATACTTGAAATCAGGTGTTTGAAAAAATCATCCCTGAATCGGATTCCCACTCCCACAAAGAATTGACTGTATTCGCTTTCCAGGATGTCATCCCCACCGGCATCGAGGAAAAAATTGCCATAAATACGATAGCTTGCCCCGATTTTCAGGCGGGGAGAAAGGTTACTCTCCCGGCTGAAGTCTGAAAGTTCACCAAAAAATTTCAACCGCTTATAATTGTGGGGTTCATAATCCAGGCCGAATCCACCCTTGGATTCGATCAATCCAACTTTGATATTGAAGTCTTTATACCGCTGTCCGATGAGGGCAGTGAACTTCATCGCGTCCCGGTTGGATGTAATGGTTTCCGTGTAATCATCCAGTACATTCCCGGAAGGATCGGTGATGACATGATGAAAGCTGTTTTCCCTGATCTTGCCATAGGGAGAATCGATGAGTTCCAACTGGTAAATACGGGTAGCGGAAGGAACGATGTCCACACTGAAATAGCTCTTGGAATCAGAAACATCAAACATGTACTCACTCTTGAAACCGAGATAAACACCAGTATTGCTGAATGCGCCGAGATATTCGCTGGCACTGTCCATAGCCCTTCGGAAAGACAGCATTGTTTTGTTAAGGTTATCCCCAGTTTCTTTGTCATTAACCAATTGACCGATTGTACCTTCTCCAGAGTCAATTTTTTTTGCGATGTTGTCAATATAATCCAGTGAATCGCTAAGTTTTCTCGTGCCTTCTTTCGCGTTTGCAAGGGTGGCTTTCAGGTTGTCCCGGTTCTCCATCACCACTTCATCCAGGTGTGTACTGAGCTTATCCAGTTTTTTCGCCAGAACCGGAATGTCTTTTTTCAAATCCCCGGTAAAGGATTTGATATTGTCGATGGAAGTGGTGAAATTGTCTTTGTTCCGGGCAGTGATCACCCGTAAATCAGATGTGATTTTATCAATACTCTCCAGAATATTGGCAATCTGCTCTTCCCCTTTGTTGGTACCGACTGTTCTGCTCAAAGACGTGGTAATTTTTTTGATATCCTGGGCCACTGAATAGACAATGTCCATAAGATCGTCCATGGAAACAGCTTTTTCACTGGCAAGGGTTTCCCCTGCTCCGATTCGACCTTCTTTTGAACCCGGAAGAATTTCCAGATACTTGTCTCCGAGAATCCCCTTCGCCACAACCTTGACACGGGACCCCTCCGGCAACTGAACGCCCTTGTGGATTTCCATTTTGATCACGGCTTTCCCATCTTTCAGCGCAACACTGAGAACCTTACCGATTTTGACCCCGGCAAGCCGGATGTCGCTGTCCTTGTCCAGACCGGTAGCCGTATCCAGAACCGCCTGAAGCGTGTACGCCTCTCCTTTCTGGAAGAATTGGAACTGCCCGGTTTTCATAATGAGAAAGGCAATTGCAACCAAGGAAACCAGAAAAAAGAGCCCGACTTTTCTTTCACTATTCATATTTTCACCTCACTGGGTTTTTTCTTCACAGATCCGTCCCTTTAAAAAGCTCCGAATAATCGGAAGCCGGGACTTCATTACATCGTCCGGAGTGCCGGTGAACACAATTTCACCCTCATGAAGCATCACCATCCGGTCTGCAATATCAAAAGCACTGACCATATCATGGGTAATGCTCACGCAAGTGACATCCAATCCCCGGCGCAGGTCATTAATCACATTGTCTATCTGGTCCGTCATCACCGGGTCCAGACCCGTAGTTGGCTCATCAAATAGCAATACCTCAGGGTTTAGGGCTATGCTCCGGGCAAAACCGGCACGACGACGCATCCCACCGGAAAGTTCCGCCGGCATCAGTGCCTCGTTCCCGGAAAGCCCTACCAGATCCAGGCAATACCCCACGCGTTTCCTGATTTCAGCTTCCGTATTTCGTGTATGTCTGCGAATGGGAAAAGCCACGTTTTCAAAGACGTTCATAAAATCAAAGAGCGCAGCTTCCTGAAAACTCATACCGAATCGACGCCGGATGTCAAACCATTGTTGCCGGGTATAGCCCGTTACATCTTTACCATCAATAAAAACCCGGCCCCTGTCCGGCTTCATCAGGCCGATTATGTGTTTCAACATAACAGACTTTCCGGTGCCGGAGCCGCCCAGTATCACAAAGGATTCTCCTTTTTCGATATGGAGATTGACACCCCGTAACACTTTTTTGGAACCGAATGATTTATGAATGTTTTCAAGTTGTATCATTCCATCCCCCTAAAACATGAGCTTGGACAGGAAAAAGTCCGAAATGAGTATTAACAATGAGGCCATTACAACAGCGCTGGTGGTGGCATTCCCCACCCCCTCGGCGCCTCCTTCGGTTCGAAGTCCCTTGAAACATCCCACCATGGCAATGATAAAACCGAAAACCGCCGCCTTTATCAAACCACTGGTTACGTCATGGATATCAGTATACTGATAGACCTTATTCAAATACATGTCCGGATTTTCTCCAAAGACGTTCACCAGAAGGAAAAAACCGCCGTAGATGCCAATTACATCCGCAATGCCCACCAGCAGGGGCATCATGATGGTTCCGGACAGAATTCGTGGTACGAAAAGATACTGAACCGGATCCACCCCCATCACTTCCAGTGCATCCACCTGCTCAGTTACCCGCATGGTGCCAATCTCAGCAGCAATGGCAGAAGCAATTCGCCCGGATACCATCAGGCCGGCCAGAACCGGTGCAAGTTCACGAGTCAAAGAAACACCCACAAGCGCCCCCACCATGGACTGCGCCTGGAATCGTTTAAAACCGGAATAGGTCTGCAGGGCAATCACCATGCCGGTAAAAAGCGCTGTCAATAATACAACCGGCATAGAATCCACACCAATCCGCTCCAGTTGTTTGAATAAATTACGAATATCAAAGGGCCGCTTAAAAATGGCCCTGAGGGCTGTCCAGCAGAGAATGGCAAAATCACCTGCCTCAGCCACCACATTCAGCACCCATTTTCCCAGTCGATCCAGAAAATTCAACTGAACCTCCTTATCTTCATTTGTTCAGAATCGCCGTATTAAGCATCCTAACAGTCAGAAAATCAAGATTCTTTTCCTATAATAGCACACGTTAATCTTTCAATTGCTGAAAAAATATCCCCAATGCCTCATGAGTCACAAGATGCCAGAATCGCCAGCGTGAACATCGGGAAATTTCCCCATTATCCGGTAATTGAAGGAAGTAGAAATGAACTTTCCGCTCAAATCCATGCTTTTCTGCCGCTTTCAGCATCAGCTTCACCCGTCTCTGGTGGTAGGGAGAAGTTACCAGCACAATCCGTTGCATCTTTTCGTATTTATCCAGGACATGAAACAGTTCCGCAATGTTGTTCTCCGTCCCTCCCCTCTCATCCCGATAGTGAAACCCGGAAGAAAGGATATTCTTTTTATCCAGTCCGTTTGCAATGAGATACGCCACCATCTTCTTCCGTCCCGCCGGGTATTCCTGCACGAGGATCAAGCAATTCCTTTCACCTTCCCTCTCATATTCTACTACAGCATCCAGCCTCTCCCTGGTTGAATTCCCCAGCGTTCCGTCCGGTGCAATGCCACCGCCCAGAACCGCAATCAAATCAACCCGATCTGGAAGAGCTGTGTCTATTTTCAGGGTCTTTATAATTGTACTTCGCGGGGGAAAAAAGAAAAACCCGATAGCTACGAGTCCTAAGAGTAACAATGTATACAGACGGTACTTCATTTTTTTCGCCAGACAGAAAGAACGCCCCGGGTTCCCTTAATCCGGATAAGAACACGATTCAATTCTTCCCGGGAAGAAATCTGAACCGTGAAACGGAATTGGGCCTGGTTCTTTACCCGGAAGCTCTCTCCCTGGACTTTACGAAGATTCAGGTTCATGGAATCAAAGACATCTGTAAGGCGGGCCAGCATTCCCGTAATGTCTTCCGTAATCACAATAACTTCGATGAGAAAAGAATGGTTCGGATCTTCCACCCACTCCACATCAATGAGCCGGGCCGGGTCTATCCTTCCCTGCTTGAGGTTCTCACAATCCGCACGGTGTACGCTGATTCCCTTCAATTTTGTCAGGTAACCGATGATCGGATCTCCAAAAATCGCATTGCAGCATCGGGCACGGGTCACCAGTAAATTGTCTAAGCCCTGAATCCGTACCCTCTTTTCAAAATTTCCCGCTTCAGTGGGTTTCCGGCCCAGTGAAATAGCCTGCTTCTTACGAATAAGGCTGGGTTCAATAATTCCCAGAACCTTATTAATGGAAATTGTGCCATTGCCGACAAGGAAATAGAGCTCCTCCACTTTTGAGATTTTGTATGCTTTGTATGCCTTGGAAATTTTTTCCACATCCATCTGACTGAATGGAATCTTGTTCTTCCGCATGGCTTTTTCCAGCATCTCCCGGCCATCAGCAGTTTTTTCTTCCCGCTCCAATGCCCGGTATGTTGCACGAATTTTATGCTTTGCCCTGGATGTCCGAACCAGTTTCAACCAGTCCAGACTTGGCTTGGCATTGGGATTTGTCAGAATCTCCACAATATTTCCATCGTGAAGTTCGGTATGGAGTGGAACCAGACGTCCATCAACCTTGGCCCCCACACAATGGTTCCCCACCTCGGTGTGAATGGAATAGGCAAAGTCCACTGGTGTCGCCTGATCCGGCAATGCAATGGTCCTTCCCCTGGGTGTCAGCACAGTAATACCATGGCTAATGTCTTTCAGCCCCTGGGCCAGATCAGTTAAGAATTCATCTGATGTCTTTTCCTTGAGATCCAGAATAGTCTGACTCAGCACCTGATACAATCGGGATTCCTCAAATGACTCTGTCCGATCCTGTTTATATTGCCAATGGGCGGCAATTCCCTGCTCCGCAATCTCGTGCATTTCTTTGGTCCGAACCTGTACCTCAAAAAACACACCATCTTCATAAATCAAGGTGGTATGTACGGACCGGTAGCCATTTTCCTTGGGCTGGGAAACAAAATCACGCCACCGGTGGGGGATGTAAGTCCAGAGTCCATGAAGAATACCGATTACCTTGTAGCATTCATTGGGGTCATTGTCTGTCAGAATGATACGAAACGCAAGAAAATCATACACTTCATCCAGTGTAATGTCCTGCGTCTTCATCTTCCTGAATATACTGAATTTGTGTTTAATTCGGCTCTGTATTATGCAACGGACACCGTTTGCTTTCATTTCATGCTCAAGAACGTCCCGAATCTGTTTCATGTCATCTGCGTATATACTTTCCTTTTCTATTGCTTCATTTGAAACAGTTTCATATTCCTCCGGGTACAGATAACGAAAACTCAAGTCCTCGAGTTCGTTTTTAATACGGGCCATTCCGATAGCGTGTGCCAATGGCGCATAGATTTCAAGCGTCTCTCCAGCAATCAATTTCTGCTTTTCCGGCTTCATGAATTCCAGTGTCCGCATATTGTCCAGCCGGTCAGCAAGTTTGATAATCAGGACTCTGGGATCCTTGGCAATTGCGATGAGAAGCTTCTTGAAATTGGCCGCCTTTCGTTCCGAAATATCGACATTTTCCAGTGCACTGAGCTTGGTAAGACCATCGACGATGCCGGCCACATCCTTGCCGAACAACTCCTCTACCTGATCTTTTGACGCATCGGTATCTTCCACCACATCGTGGAGCAGGGCGGCTACCACACTTTCAGTGTCCAGCTTGTTTTCGGCAATGTTATAAGCCACATTAAGGGGGTGGGTGATGAAAGGAAGACCGGATTTTCGCTTCTGGTACTCGTGCATCATATTGGCAAAAACATAGGCCTTTTGTATCTGAAGCACATCTCCGTCCGGACGGTTGTTCGAATAAATGTCCAGAACATCCTCAATCCGGATCATGCGCCCCTCCTGACCCATTAAATGCAAAAAGGGGGCAGAAAAATCTGCCCCCCACCTTAGTTACGATTATTTTTCCTTGTAAAAATGCTCCTCAACAAAATAGTAAACCGGACTGGCAATAAAAATGGAAGAATAGGTTCCAACTATAATCCCCACCAGAAGTGGGAAAGAAAAACCTTTCAATGCCAATCCACCGAAAAAGAAAATTACCACCACCACAAACAGAGTTGTCAGTGACGTCAGCAAGGTACGGGACACGGTTTGCAGAACACTGGTATTAATTACCTGATCCAGTGGCACCGTCTTGACAATTTTCAAGTTCTCTCGGATACGATCAAAAATGACGATGGTATCGTTCAGCGAGTACCCGACAATGGTCAGAAAAGCCGCCACCACCGGCAGAGTAAACTCCTGTTTAAACAGAACAAACATTCCAAGTGTGATGGTTACATCATGAACCAAGGCCAAGATAGCACCGACAGCGAAGTCAAATTTGAACCGGATGGAGACATACACCAGAATCGCTGCGAGCGCCATGACAATGGCAAGAATCGCCTTTTCAGTCTGTTCAGAAGAGATGCTCGGACTGAATGTATCCTCTTTCAGTTTGATATAGCTTCCCAGCATGCAGCTTTTTTTAAGAAATGCTTTTACCTCCGGTTGAGAAACAAGTGCAAGGGCTTCATCAATTGAATCAAAGAAATCTCCCTTGTCAGAACGGACCTGGACAATTTTGTCCGCTATGTCATCATAAACTGTCCGTTTTTCACCGACCATCTGAGTTTCATCAATTTTCAGGGGATTTGCCGTCTTCATCAGGTAGGCAAGATCTGTTGTATTGGTCTTGTTCAGGTCAAAGAGCGATGTCTTTTCTTCTTTGGACACTTTCCGGAAAATTTCCGTAATCCGCTGAGAAACCTTGCTACCTTTCGCAGTTTCATCTCCGGCCTTTCCTTTCAGCTTGATAATAAATTCATTCTGCCCGGTTATCTGGATAATGGTAGCATGACTAAATCCATTTTCTTTGAAAGTATCTCGCAAATCAGCAATATTCACCGGATCCTTGAACTTCACCTGAATTTCACTGCCCCCAACAAACTGGACACCTCTTTTTACACCCATCACGGAAATTATAATCACAGATATCGTCATTAACAGAAGTGAAATAGTTACCGCAATTTTGCGTGCGCCAAAAATATTTATTTCTTTTTTCATCCTATCACCTCGTCAAATACTCAGCTTTTTCACGTTGGGTGTCAGTTCCAACCGTAGATCAAAGAACCATCTGGAAACATAAATAGCCGTGAACAATGACGCAATGATGCCAAGGCTCAACGTAACAGCGAATCCCTTGACCGGTCCGGTTCCATATTGAAATAGAAAGAGAGCGGCAATCAGTGTCGTAATGTTTCCATCCAGCACAGCCGAAAGCGCTTTGGAAAAGCCGGCGGAAATGGCGGACTTCGGCGTCTTCCCATTTCGCAACTCTTCCTTAATGCGCTCAAAAATAAGTACGTTGGCATCCACTGCCATACCGATTGTCAGAATAAAACCGGCAATACCCGGTAAGGTAAGGGTTGCATGGAAATAAGCAATGCCACCCAGCAGGTAGAGCATATTCAGTGTAAGGGCCAGGTCCGCATTAATTCCCGCCACTTTGTAGTAAAACAGCATGAATATCATCACGATAATCAAACCCATCGCTGCAGCCCGTACACCCTTTCGGATAGAGTCTCTTCCCAGGGACGGACCCACCGTCCGTTCTTCCAGAAATATCATCTTGGCAGGCAATGCACCTGACCGCAATTTAATTGCCAGATCTTCCGACTCATCAATGGTGAAATGTCCTGTAATCTGTGCGTTAGGTGTGTTGATCGGTTCGTTGATGCTGGGTGCCGATACGACTTTTTTATCCAGAATAATAGCCAATCGTTCGCCTCTGTGCTCGGTTGTTACCCTGGAGAACTTTGTAACACCCGCCTGGTTCAGGGTAAACGCCACATTGGGACTTCCGAACTGGTCGGAGGAACGCCGCGCTGTTTTAATATCATTTCCATTCAACTCCACCCTGTCTTTTACCAGGTACCATACAACTGTTCCAGCCTTACCACGGGGTTCTGAAGGAAAAAGAGCAGTTCCTTCAGGGAGTTTTCCGTTCCCTGCGGCCAGAACATCCGCTTTTGACTTGAAGGAATTTGGTGCTGCGAGGAGACGCCACTCCAGCCATCCTGGCTCAGACAAAGACTTTTTTACCCGTGTCGGATCATCCAGGCCGGGAAGCTCCACCACAATGCGGTTGCTTTCCAGGCCCTGGCGCTGAATAATCGGCTCTGACACACCATAGGCGTCCACACGGTTATGAATCGTAATCAGGGCCTGACGCATGGCCTGCTTGCGAATTTCCTTCATCGCAACACTCTTCAACGATAAGGTATAGGCACCGTCACCATCATCGCTCACATTAAACCTGGACATGTAATCATCAAAAACCTTTTCCGCTTTCTTCACCTTGTCTGCGGGAACTCCACTGACCATAATCTCCAGTTTCTCCGGATAGGCTTTAACCTGTGTCACATCTATCTTCTCGTCTTTGAGGACACTTTCCATATTTGATTTCGAGTTGTCCAGTTCCGCCGTCATGGCGTCCTTCATCTCCACCTGGAGCACCATGTGAATGCCACCCTGAAGGTCCAGGCCCAGGTTAATTTTTTCTTTCAGGGGGTAAATATAATAAACCGCCCCGGCTGTCAGCAACACTACAAACAGAATCTTAAATTTCATCTCTGCAACTTCTCCCTCTTCACTGATTTCCGTTTTCGCCCGGATTCTGCAGACCGGCAATCGCCCCCTTGGAGAATACCAGTTTCACATTGTTCGCCACTTTCAGGTGCAACACCTTGTCTCCGACAAAGGCAACTTCACCGTGAACTCCGCCATTGGTAATCACCTTATCCCCCACTTTCAAGCTGCCCAGCATATTCTGTAGAACTTTCTGTTTCTTCTGCTGGGGCCGAATCAGAATAAAATAAAAAATACCAAACAACACCAGCAGTGGGAAAAATTGCACCATCCAGTTGGGCTGTGCGGCTGCGCCACTGGCCCCCGCTGCGTATGCGTATGTTTCAAACACCAGAACACCTCCAGTTTTCAGGTTTCATATCGTCTCATAAATTCAGTCTTAAATGTAGTGAAATCACCATTCTCAATGGCGATCCTCACATCTTCCAGCAATTTTACAAAAAAACGGACGTTATGGATAGTATTAAGAACAGATGAGAGAATTTCTTTTGCCTGGTACAGATGCCGAAGATACGCTCTCGTGTAATGACGGCAGGTATAACAGTCACAATTTTCGTCAATCGGCCCTTTATCCTCGCGAAATTCCGCCCGTTTAATGTTGATGGGGCCTGTGCTGGTAAATAACTGACCGTTCCTTGCATTTCGGGTGGGCAACACGCAATCAAACATATCCACACCCCGTGAAACTGCATCCAGAATATCTTCCGGCTTTCCCACTCCCATCAGATAGCGCGGTTTATCTTCCGGAAGCCAGTCCACCGAATAGGAAAGAACTTCCCGCATCAGATGTTTCGGTTCCCCAACAGAGAGTCCCCCAATGGCGTAGCCGTCAAACCCGATCTCCACCAGTGATGCTGTGGCGCGGTGTCGAAGCTCTTTTATCATTCCACCCTGAACAATGCCAAACTGAAACCGGCCGGATATTGAAACCGTGTCTGTCCACACGGCACGGGACCGGCCGGCCCAGCGCAATGTCAAGTCCAATGACTTTGCAATATAATCGTAATCCGATGGATAAGGCGGACATTCATCCAGCACCATCACAATGTCCGAGCCCAGGGCATTCTGGATTTCCACAGCTTTTTCAGGACTCAGAAACCTGGCCGAGCCGTCTATGTGGGATTGAAAGTACACGCCTTCTTCCTTAATTTTGCGCAGCTTGCCCAGACTGAAAACCTGATATCCGCCGCTATCTGTCAGGATTGGTCCATCCCAGTTCATAAACTGGTGCAATCCTCCCATTTCCCGAATCAGTTCATGGCCTGGACGAAGAAACAGGTGGTAGGTGTTTCCAAGGAGTATTCGGGTACCGCAATCCTTCACCATTTCCGGAGTTAATCCCTTCACCGTTCCCTGAGTCCCCACCGGCATGAAAATCGGTGTTGGAACTTCTCCATGGGCGGTTTGCAACACACCCCGTCTCGCAGCCGTTTCCCCATCTGTTTTCAAAAGCTTAAAACCATACATACCAGTACCTCAGTCCCAGAAACCATCCGTCCTCAGAAGTCCAAATCCTACCACAAGCCCCAGCCACATTCAATCATTCGTTAAGAAGAAGTGGCCTTGTTTCTCCGTTTGTCCCTATAGTCCTAACGGGAAATACTCCCCTCCTTCGAAAAAACAAATCTGTAAAAGTAAAGAATTCCTTCTTCAACTCGTACTCTCCGCCCACTTTAAGTTGTAAAAGACAGGAAATGCTATATAATTGATGGGAGTTTCCTTGAAATGGTCAGCATATTGCTGATCCGGGCCTCACACCGTGTTGCGGTGTGAAAATATTTGTGTCCAACCCGTTTGGGTAAATCTGTATAAAAAAGAGGGAGGATTGAATGAAAACCAGAAAGTTTTTCGGCATAACCGTGGTGAGTGTTCTGATCTTGGGATTAACCGTTTCCTGTGGACTTGTCAACAAAATGGCAGAGCCGGCAAACAAATTCTTTACGCTGGTCGGGAATGGAAATCTTCAGGCCGCTTACGATTCAACCGCCGGAATTTTTAAGAAAAGTACCAGTTTCCAGCAGTTTGAGGCCTTCATGAAAGGAAATGGCTTGACCCAGTACAAATCTTCCAACTGGAGTTCCGTCTCCTTTAAAAACCAGACGGGTAAAATAGAGGGCGCCATTACCCTGAAAGACGGGACAACTCTCCCCATGGATATCTCCCTGGTCAAAGAGGGAGAAACGTGGCGCATCAGCAACTTGTTATTGACAGGCGGCGGCATTTCAAAGACTTCTCCTGAAAACGAACCAAAGGTGGAAAAGACCATCCCGCCGCTGGATGAATTGAACAAAATAGCACAAGACTCCGTGTTCCTTCTCGGAACCGCCATCAATGCGGATAATTACAACCCTTTCTACCAGGAGATTTCAAAAATCTGGCAAACTCAGATTACAGTCCAGAAACTTCACGACATCTTCAGTACGTTCAAAGAAAAAGGATACGACCTCACCATCGCAAAGGGTGTAACCCCAATCTTCGATGAAGCACCGGCCCTTGACAAAGACGGACTACTTCACCTGAATGGGCAATTTCCGACAAAAGAAACAACAATCCTGTTCAAATTGACATACCATTATGAATATCCCAATTGGAAGCTGTTTGGTATCAATGTGAACGCAAAATAGATTTAAGAGAGGGCGTTGTGCATGGGAGTGGGCGTCAGACAGAAACTGGCAAAGAAATTTTGCCCGATAACAATGGGTAATAATACCTGTAAATCATTTCACTGGAGAAGGTATGAAAAAAGAATTCAGTTTTCTTATTATTGCAGGTTTCCTTACCCTGTCTGTTTTCGTATTCTCAGCAGACGGCAAGGCCCTTTACAAGAAATGCTCAGCCTGCCATGGGAAAGATGGGAGTAAAAAGGCACTTCGTGTCAGTGCACCACTGAGGGGTCAAAAAGCGGATGCACTCTACAACAAGATGAAGGGCTACCAGGACGGCACTTACGGCGGCAAGAAAAAAGCCATTATGAAACGCACGGTTGCTAAACTCTCAGACGAGCAGTTGAAAGTCCTGGCCGCCTATATCGAAACACTGTAACACTGACTGAAAAGCAAGTTTGAGGTTGAGCAGGAACCAAGTTTGAGTTAAGAGTGGGAATTGGCCATTAAAAGTGCATGGCCAATTCCCCGTTTTATCTTATCTATATTTTCTAGTTTTGCGCCCTCGTGTTTGATTCTCCGCTGCTCCTCCCCCTCAGCACCCTCTGCGTCCTCGGCGGTAAAACTTCTCTCCTCTTTTCCTGTCTTTTCAATCAAACACACCGGGGATAACTTGACCACACTTTGCACAGCGGTTATTCTTCATCCCCACAATCTCTGCGGCGAACCCGGCCCGTTCAATGAGAAGAGCGCCACAGTGGGGACAGTAGGTGTTGGCGGCTTCCGTGAGGATGTTGCCGATGTACACGAAATTAAGCCCGTTATTCAACGCGATTTTCCGGCAGCGGTACAGAGTTTCGGGAGGCGTAGGCGGAATATTCTGCAACATGAAGGTAGGATAGTACCTTGAAAAATGAAGCGGCACATCCGGCCCCAGCTCCCGGTAAATCCATTTTGTCATCCGGTCAATTTCCCTGGGGCTGTCGTTCAATGTGGGAATAATCAGAACCACCAGCTCCAGCCAGGTCCCTTCCTGTTTCACAAGGCGGATGGTATCCAGCACCGGCTTCAGTTTACCGCCGCAGATTTTCCGGTAAAAATCGTCTGTGAACGCTTTCAAATCAATTTTAACCGCACCCAAATAGCGGCACAGCTCCCGCATGGGCTTTTCTTTGATAAAACCGTTTGAAATCATCACGTTGGGAATTCCCTTTTCCTTTCCGATTCTGGCGCAGTCCCGCATAAATTCAAAGAATATCACCGGCTCCGTGTAGGTGTGGGCCACAATGGGGCAATGGCGTTTCCGGGCATTCAAAATGATACTTTTTGCCGAAAATTCAATGGTTTTCACCTGCTCCGGACGCTTCTGGGAAATCTCCCAGTTCTGACAGAATTTGCAGATAAAATTGCATCCCGGGGTGGCGATGGAAAAGGCTTTTTTCGTGGGATGGAAGTGAAAAAGCGGTTTTTTTTCAATAGGATCAATATTGGCAGCCGCCACCTGCCCGTAAACCAGCGTAAAATATTTTCCGTTCCGGTTTTCCCTTGTACCGCAGGTCCCCCGTTCCCGGTTGGTCACCTCGCACTCCTGGGGGCAGATATGGCATTTAATTTTTCCGTCTTTGAGTTTTTCGTAGTACTCCGCCTCATGGCCGCTGGTTTCCCCGGCAAAAAGCGGGACGCCGCAAGCCGAACACGCGACACCGGCCGCACCGAGTTTCAGGAATTCCCTGCGGCTGAGTCTCTTAAAGGATGATTTTGTCAATAAACTTCTCCTTCATGTGGCCCAGGCCCCTTTTCTCCGCCGTTGCGATGTAACCGGGTTGCCGATTCACCTGTCTCAACGTTTTCAACCCCATTTTTACCCGTTCCCTGTCCACAATCCGCCAGCCCGTGGCATCCACCGCCACAGGGTCGGTTCCCACAATCAGCCCACCGTATTCCAGCGCGTAGCGATGAAAATAAGCGGGGCCGTTTTGCAACTGTACCCGGCTGGCATCCAGCACCACAAGCCGTAACTTATC
>JAADJC010000047.1:0-9970 GCA_013151025.1 Acidobacteriota bacterium | reverse complement strand
AGAGGTCCGCCACAAAAGGGTTACAGCCGTTTCCATGGTATTTGTTCGGATTAAAAATGGAACCGTAAAAGTTTTTCATACCCGCCGAAATGCCGGCAATATCGTGATCCTTCAGTACCGGAACGCTGATAATAGCGTCACACTGCTCCATCAAAACACTGAAGCAGGTTCCCACGCTTCCGGCAAAAACAATCCGGTTATCGTAGCCGCCATCTTTGTATTCATCGGTTCCAACCACCCGGACACCGTGACGGGAAAGGGTGAATCCCGCTTCCTTCAGTTCCCGGGCCGTTCGTTCCCACACAAAAATATTCTTTGCCGGAACTCCGGCAATCCCCAACCCCTCCACAATGGCATGAACCAGCCCCACAGAGGAAGAAAGTTTCCGTCCCGGCAGGCAGGACACCTTGATTCCCACTCTTTCGTTTGGATTAAACAGCGTTTTCCAGGCAAGAATATCTGATTCAGCACGGGTGAGTTTACGAAGTGCTTCATTCAGCAATTTTGCCGCAGCCGCCGACTTTACATCGTCTCCGGAGCGCTTCAACCGGTCATCCTGCACCTCCACCACCCGGCTCTCCGCCGACAGGGGCCTGGCAAAAATACCCGGAAACGCCGAAGCCATCGCTATGTATGCCATGGGGTTCACGCATTTCTGCAGAAACTCCCGGCGGCTCATCGTCACTTCAATTCGCTCCCTTCACTGAACACTTCCGCCTGAAACACGGAAAATGTCATTCCCGGCTCTTTGTAGGCATCGGCGGGAAGCCCCGCCTTCACACAGAGATGGGACAAGAATTGATCCAGATTCCACCCGGTTTCCGTCGCCACCTGGGGCAGGAAAACCGCCCGGTAAAACCCCTTTGAAATAATCACCCCGTCAATCCCCAGACGAATCCGGTGATAATCGGGAATCTCGTGAAAAGGCGTCATCACCGAAATTTCAATGTCAATATCCTTCACTTCTCCGTGCTGAACCGGGCGAAACCGGGGATCACTGGCCGCCGCGTTGACTGTGTAGTCCCGGACACTGATTGGCAGCAGGTCGCCCTCTCCGAGGTTGCCGATGCAGCCCCGGAGATTTCCGTTTTTGTTCAGCGTCACAAACACACTGCGCCGGACAAGGAGTTCTTTCGGATAATTCTTCAAATCCACATCCAGCCGCTTCCCGGAACTGGTATACGCCTCCAGCGCTTTCCGTGCCAGTTTCAACAGCAACACCCGGTTTTCATGGCTGATATGCCGGGGAACCGCAGCATGTTCATTCATCTTTTTATCCTCCCCCTTTGCTTTTTTTCTTTCAAACACAACCGCACCATAGCTCACAGACAAACTGTAATCCCCATTTTCGTCGCCTGATCGGTAATAATCAACCAATTTTGCTGAAACATGCTTTCCCTTCATCATCTCCATCAACACTGAAATCGGGACAAAGCCGCAGGCGGTGATACCGGTTTTTCTTCTGTAGCGAAAAAGCCCGTTTACATCCAGTTTCATCGCCAACTTCAAAAACCCCATATCCAGCTTCTTCAACCGCTCCGGAATATGGTCACTGAAAGGAACATAGCCGTAATTTTCACCGTAATGGGTCAAGTCCGAACTGACGACAACAACTGTTGTTTCCGTCACATAGCGATTCAATTCCCTGGCAAATTCCTTCAACTTCCCTCGGCTCACCGAACCGAACAGCACCGGTACAATCTTGAACTTCCGGCCTTTCAGGACATGCTGAAGGAAGGGAAGCTCATTTTCAATGGAGTGTTCATACACCACAATTCTGTCATTCACCTGAAAACCCGGTAACTTCCCCAGCGCTGAGGTAATTCTCGTATCCACCGGGATATCCCCCAACGGCGTCCGGTCTGCCGCAAAATCGGACACGCAGGCACCGGAAAGTGCCGCCCGGTGCGCCACCCCGAGGATAATCACCCGGTCAATCTTCCAGCCCTTCAACAGGGAAAACCCCTCTGCGGTACAACGTCCCGAATAGCGAAGCCCCGCGTGAGGCACAATCAATGCCAGAGGGCGATGTTTTGTGCCGGATTTCGCCGCCCCGGCAAACAATTCATTCATCAGCTCCGACAATGCCGATCGGTTGCCGGGATACCAGTTACCGGTTTGCAGAAATGGTCGAACCTTCCCCCCCGCCAACACTGACACCGAAACCAGCCACACCGCCAGACAAAAAAACAAAGTTCTTTTCATATTGCCCCCCGTTTGTCCTTAACAAAATGTAGTCGTCTCTCCCATATGCGTCAAGCGGACGGAGAAGAGAAAAGTGAAAGTGGAAGTGCGTGTGCCAGTGCGAATCGGGGAAAAGCCGGGGGGAAAAACCGGGGATAGTCATCTCATTTAAGTAGAGGAACTGGCCGTAAAGCTGGTACTGGCAACTTCACCATCCTTTCCCATCCTTTTTCTGTCATTTAATATTCAACATTCAGCACTTAACACCCGGCGCTCCGTGCCGGATGCCAGTCCTCGTTTTACTCTCCAATTTCCCCGCCTGCGAAGCAGCTTCAAATGGGGGCATCGTTCCGGGAATGCAGGAGAAAAAGGGGTAAAAGTTGCATTCCCCAATACATTGTCGTAAGATTCTATTGGGTGGAAAGTGACACAATTGAAAGAATACAAAAGGAGAATGTTACATGGGTGAACACGTAATTGCAAAAGGCCTGGAAGTCTGGACACTCCAGACACTGGTCAATGTCTCCATCATGCTCGGCTTTTTCACACTGGGCCTCAGCATCGCGCAGGCCTATTTCGCCTCCCTTCGCCAACGGCTCACGCTCCGGGTTTCCATTGAGCTCTGGGACGTATTTTTGACTCTTCTGACTGATTTATTACTGGTTGTCGTGGTTTTAATCGGGTTTCTTGTGTTGAACCCCGATATTATGGCGGACATCAAGATTGCCGTTCCCTTTGTTCCCCTCGGTACCCTGCTCTTCGCGGTGGCACTTGTAATTCGTCTTTTTTATGATGGGCACAATGTTGAAAGCCCGCGCTTCCGGCCGGCTCTTTTGCTGATGTTTACTGCCGCCTTCATTCAGGCCATCGGGTTCTCACTGATTATGGAAGCACCGGGCACAGAATATCTGGGGCTTCATCCAAGCACATTCTGGGATTTTGTAAAAACACACTTCCGTTCCAACGCGCTGCCACACGGGCTGGAACTCGCCCAGTGGACGTTTTCCCTGATTTTTCCTGCTTTGATGCTGGTTTTCGCGTGGGGTTTTGTTCGGGCGCTGAAACAACTACCCCCAACCTCTTCCGGAAAATAAGCATGGCCTGGCATTGGAAACTCAAAGAAAACGCCTGTACCGGCTGTGGTATATGCAGGGACGTCTGCCTGGAAAATGCCATCCGAATGACCCGCTCCATGCCATTACCCGAGCCTATTCCCGGTAACTGTACCGGTTGTCAGCAATGCGTAATGGAATGCCCATTCGATGCGGTTTCAGTTACAAATTCACTCAACACCCGGCGCATTTCGCCAGATGCTGAGTATTAGATGACCGATAACTCAAAGAGTTGGCTATAATTTGTAAATGGCAAATTCCCTATCTTTGCTCAACCTTGCTTGTCACTCTTCACTCCTCACTTCCCCTCAAGCTCTGGTTCCACAAAGCAACGCCGAGAATTCCCAACAGAAAAAGCAGTGTAACGGGGACACCAAGCAGGAGCAGGAGAAATCCGCCGGTGACCATGGCGCCTACTGCGCCGCCGCCGTGGTCCAGCGCGTCCACAAGGCCGGCAGCGGAAACCAGGGTGCCGTCCCTTCCCTTCGTCACCGCCACGGCGGCGGGGAAAACCAGCCCGGTGAAGAAACCGTCCGCCGCCATCAGCAGGTAAAACCCGGCAGCGGGAAGCCGGACGCCGCCCCACTGAATCAGCAGGAAAATGGAAACAAGGGCTATCATGGAAAGAACGGCGGCCCGCAGGAGAACTTCAGCCTTCCCCGGCACTTTGTACCGCCGAAGGCTCCGGTCTCCCCACCAGGCGCCAAGGGGGAGCCCGGTCATGAAAAGCCCGATCAACAGCCCCACTTTGCCGTACACCATGCCAACGTCGGATTGAAACACGTACACCGCCACCAGTTCCAGCGCCATGGCGGAAAAGCCCATCGCCCCGACAGCAATCAGCGCCGATGGCCGGGGTCTCCCTGCAAAGACCAATGAAACCGATGCAAACAAAAGCAATAGAACAACCCAGAGCCACGGGGCCTGGCGAAGCCATTTCAGCACGCCGGCAATTCGGCTGCCGCTGTACCAGCCGGTGAGCCTGGCAAATTCCAGGCTCAAAACCGGAAAGTTATCGGAATTGAGCGAAATAGCACTCCCTTTTTTCTGCATTTTCTCCATCAGGGCGCAGGTACGCTCCGCCGGATAGAGGGAGCGGAACATCAGTGCCATCACCGCCGGTTTCAGCTTGAAGCGGCGGTAACGGGCCGCCAGCTCCGCCGGGTTGGATGAAACGCTGTTTTTGTCCATGGACGCAAATATCATGTGGGGCGATTCCGGGGAAATGACAATGTGGGGAAAAACCGCCCTGACGGTGGCAACCAGTATTCTGGCGGCATGTCCCAGATCACCGGAAGTGTAATTAACTGTGGAAGCCATTTTCAGCGAAATAACACCCCCCGGCGCCAGAACACGGGATATGTCCCGGAAAAACTCGACGGTGTAGTAGCGGTTCAGCAGTGTGGAAACCGGCTCCGGCTGATTCAGGTACACCAAGTCATACCTGCCCCCGTCGGACTTTGCCAGCGAACGGACAAAACGCCTGCCATCTTCAATGATTTCGTGAAAACGGGGGTCCTTTTCAAGCTGTTCCCAGTCCCTGTGATTCAAGCGATGAAGAAATTTTACCACTTTCAGGTCCAGAACCACGGAGTCCAGTTTCGTCACAGGGTATCTAAGCAGTTCGGTTCCCAGCCCATCCAGCACTGTTCCCAGCACCAGCACCCGCTTCGGGCCGGGATGCTGCGCCATCAGGTGCGCCGCCAGCACCCGCTGTCCGGGATCACCGGGAAAAGAAAAGGAGAATCGGCCCCCCTCGAAGAGCTGGAACTGACCACCCTGTTTTCCCACTTCAATGTTCTGGAAGCGTGAATCCGTGGATTCAACCAGTTTCAAGGAAGAAGTGCCTTTCCACCGTTGCCGGATAGACCAATCGGAAAGTGCCCGGCCCGGCACCAGGAGAAGAGAAATGTTCAAAATCAGCATCAGCAGGGCGAATCCCCGGACAAGGCGGTGCTCCCTTTGTCCAATGAATAAAGGGAAGAATAGAATCAGGCCGCCCCAGCCAAGGGTGGCAATTGTGGAAACCCTGCCTGCCAGCAGGAAGGTGAAGAGTAGAGAACCGATGAAGGACCCGGCACCCTCCACAATGTAAACCGTGGAGGCAGGGAAAATATCGTTTCTATTCTGAAATGAGCCGGATGACCGGACCGAAACAGCGGCGGGAAAGGAAAATCCAACGGCAAACCCAACAAGTACAAATGGCCAGGCCGCCAACAGAATAACCTGTCCATACGCCATTGCCGCACCCGGCATTACACCCGCAAGGACCGGCATTCCCCGAATCCACAACACCCCGACAACAGCAAGTATATCGGCGAAAATCAGCATGAAAACGAAGAGGAAAAATGGCCTGGAAGATTTTTCAGTCAGCCGGGCCCCAAACATCGCCCCTGCGAATACCCCCAGAAGCCACTGCCCAAGGCCGATTCCGAAGGAAAGTTCGTTTCCCCACGCCACGACCATCAGTTCACGGAGCAGTACGACTTGAACAATAAGCGCAAAAAGCCCCAGTGAAAAGAAAACAGGGAGAATTACGCCACTTTTGCCATCGCTCATTGAGGCAGAACCCATTGCCGCCTCCAAAGGCCCTTTCGGGCCGGATAATCAGTCCACTGCAGCCGCCCACGCCGGAACGTTGAGGGCGTCAATTCCCCAGAAGTGGGGCATCACGTAGAGTACAACGAGAATCGTCAGCACAATTCCAACGACATCCACCCATATTCCGGCTTTGATCATCTGGGGAATGGTAATCTCTCCGCTGCCGAATGCCACCGCGTTGGGCGGCGTCGCCACCGGCAGCATAAAAGCCAGAGACGAAGAAATCGCCACTGCCAGAATCAGGACGAAGGGATGGAATCCCATTGCCACCGCCACACTTCCCACAATGGGAATCATCAGCGTTGCGGTAGCGGTATTGGACGTCATTTCCGTCAAGGTAATTGTAACCAGAACCACAACAATCACAACTATCGCGAGGCTGATGCCGTCCATCCGGTTAAACTGAAACGCAATGTATTTTGACAGCCCCGACACAATGAATCCGTTTGCCAGCGACAGGCCGCCGCCGAACAAAATGATGACCCCCCAAGGCACCTTCAACGCGGTTTCCCAGTCCAACAGAAAAATGCCTTTCTTAAAATCCGATGGAATGATGAACAAAACGACTGCCGCTGTCATGGCAATGGTGGCATCATCCAGAAATTTCAAAGCCGAAACATGGATAAACCCGTGGAAAATCCACGCAAAAACAGCAAGGGACCCCACAACGAGGATGATTCCCTCCTCTTTTTTCATCTTGCCAAGCTCATTAAGCTCGGTCATAATAATCTCCCGGCCCCCTGGAACTATCTCCCCTTCCATCTTAAACACCACGCGGGTCAGAATAATCCAGCAGGCCGCCATCATAATTATGGCAATGGGTACACCCACCGCCATCCACTGAGCAAAGGTAATGGTCTGGCCGTACATCTTGTCCACCATCGCCACCATCACCGTGTTGGGCGGAGTTCCGATAATGGTCGCCATACCTCCGATTGTGGCGGCAAAAGCAATGGCCAGCATCAGTGCGGTACCAAACGAACCGGACTCCCCTTCCGAACGGGCTTTCTGCACCACCGCCATTCCGATTGGTACCATCATCACCGTGGTCGCGGTATTACTCACCCACATGGACAGGAAACCGGCGGCAATCATGAACCCCAAAATAATGCGCCCGGGGCTGGCCCCTACCATGCGGATTGTCTGTAAAGCCACCCGGCGGTGCAGCTCCCAGCGTTCCATCGTCACCGCAATGAGAAAGCCGCCGAGAAAGAGAAAAATCAGGTGATTGGCATAGGGTGCCGCTGCTACTTTGGAGCTGGACACGTGGAGCAGGGGAAACAACACCAGCGGCAGCAGCGAAGTGGCAGGGATGGGAATTGCCTCTGTAATCCACCAGACAGCCATCAATACCGCAATTGCCGCCACTTTATGTGCTTCCGGAGGAAAGTCCGCCGGCCTCGGCAACAGCAGAATCAATAGAAAAAGTATTGGCCCCATAAACAACCCAACGCGTTTCCCTGAACTCATTACGCCTCCTTATTTCTCCGAATCAGCAGACACAAATAATTGTCAATTTAATGAACTTATTTAATCATACCAGAAAAAAAGCCTGCCGGGGATACGGGAATGCGATATAATTTTATTGAATTTATATCTGTAAACGGAGGCGTCAACATGAAGAAGAAACTCATAATCAGTGCGATTGTCATTGTTATCATTTTGATTATTGTTCCAATTATTGCTTATTTTTCATTGGAAAACAAAGACTTGAGAAAGTGGACAAGCGACAGGATTCAGAGTTCCACCGGAACCGCCGTCTCCATGGAAAATTACGAACTCGGCTTCCCGGCAAAAATTCTGGTTCACAAATTGAAATTGAAAACACCGGACGGCATTGAAATCAGCGCCGATGAAGTCCTTGTTCACCCGTCCATACTGAAACTCGTCACCGGAAACCTTTACCTGAAATCCGTTTCCATCACCGGCGCAGACATTTCCATCCCCCTGAACAATAAAAAGGAAGCCACACCAGTTAAAAAGGTAAATGTAAATAAAAACGGCACTATCTGCCCACCATGTAAACCGGCACCGCTGCCTCTGGGAAAACTGGAAATCCGGGACGCGACCTTTCATCTAACCCGTGGCAGTACCAAAACAACCATCTCGAAAATCCAGGTATCATTTAACCCCGGTGCAGGATTTCAACTGGCCATGTTTCCCGGCGACTCCGAAAACGAACTGAAAATCGCCGGCACCCTTGATAATAAAAATGCGCTGAAAACCCTCAAAGGCTCCCTTAAAATCTCAAGAATCCAACCCCTATTGAAACTCCTGCCGAAGGGGGACGTTCCCATCGAAAAACTTACCGGAACCGCAAACTTCTCTGCGGAAAAAACAGGCAACACCCTCACCTTTCATGGAACTTTTGACTTCCCCACGCTAAACGTAACCCTTGACAACAAAAAACTATCCTACCCGCTCAAAGGAAAAATAAACGGAAGCACGGCGATGGACGGCAGTTTCGTCAAACTTGCGCCCTCCACCCTCACCGTCCGCGACTCCACATTCAACTTATCGGGAAAGCTGATGCCGAACCCATCACTTTCCTTCAGCGGGGACAAGCTGGGCCTTCAGCAATTAACAAAACTGATTCCCCCTTCCCAGTCTCCATTTCCGGAAGGCACCCGTTTTCAGGGAAAAGTAGAACTGTCCGGTTCCGGAACCGCCAACGGCGTTTCCGCCAACCTTCTTTTGAAAAATGACAAAATCATCATCAGTGGAATGGACCCGCTGGAACTGGCGGGAAAACTTCATCTAACAGAAAAACAGATTCAAATTGTCGGGCTGCTCCTCACAAGCCCCGAAACCGATTTGACCATAAACGGCACCATTGACCAGTATCTTTCCGACCACGGCACTTCAAATCTCAAAATTCGCGGCAAAATGCTCAATCTTGCCCCAAAAACAGAAAATTCTGACAAAAAAGAAGCAACTTCAGGGAAAAAAGGGGTAAAAATAGAAAAAAATGAAAAAAATAAGCCCATTCCTGTCAGTTATCCGGATTTTGAAGGAATGACCCACACCGTCAACTGCACCATCGGTGCCATCATGCTACCGGGCCTGACTCTCTCGAATATGGAGGCCGCCCTCGTTGCCGGAGACAAGGGAACTTTTCTCAAGAAATGCAGCGGCGTCACGCTGGACGGCAGCTTCACCATAACAGGGAAACTGCTGCCGGAAGGGAAAGGAATCAAGTTCTCCGGGAACGGCCAGGCAAAGAAACTGAAACTCACCGGCATCCTGTCAGGCAAACTCCCTGTGGAAGGGGGACGCCTCTCCACAACCTTTAACATGTCCGGATCAGGCAAAGACAGCGAAGCGATAAAACAGGCCGCCAACGGCACAGTGAAATTCAACATTTCAGACGCCACCCTCCGGGACACCCCGGCACTGGAAAAAGTGGAAGAACTCACCGGCATGAAATTTATCGGGAAAAAGATGGATCATTTTGATGGAGAAGCAAAAATACGGAACGGAAAGGCTGAAATCAAAAATACACGGATGTCCGCCGCCGGAATCCGCGCCGACTTCAGCGGAACCGTCTCCCTTGATGGAAAACTGGACATGAAAGTTCCGGTTCAGCTTTCCGGGGAAGCGGGGAAAAAGCTCCCCGCAAAACTCCGTATCCTGGAATCCGGCGGAAAAGTAACACTGCCCCTTGAAATTAAAGGTGCAGTTCAAAAACCCAAAGTAAAACTTGATATGAAAGGCGCGAAAAAAGCGGTCAAAAAAAAGTTGAAGAAAAAACTGCTGAACCGCCTCTTTGGAAACTGAAACAGCCCACAAAACAAAAAAAGCCCGCCTTTCGGCGGGCTGGATGCGTTGGTCAACGAAAAAAGGGGGGTAAGAAATTCGTCTCCACGCATATGAACAATTAGAATATAGAAACTTCCACACAATTTGTCAATACTTATTTTTACAAAAAAGTTATGAAATGCTCAGATATGCGTGTTCAAGCGGACTCAGCTACAGAGAATAATGACAACTACTTTCTTTACATGAAAATATGCTCTGATGTTTCAGTTCGTTGATTCCATATTCATTTGAGATAAATACTTTTGTCTGTTTTT
>JAADJC010000101.1 GCA_013151025.1 Acidobacteriota bacterium | reverse complement strand
ATGAAAGAAATTATGAAATAGGTTGACAATTCAACCTCCTAATATCAATATTTCTGATCTTCACAGGAGAATCAGCATGAAAAAAATCCTTTTGTTTTCCCTGTTCATGAGCTGTGCCATGACAGTATTTAGCCATGAAATTTCCTGTCAACTTCCTCATGGTGCCAGCCCACAACACGCATTTTCTATCCTTCAGGCAGACTTTTCTTTAATCGCAAAACAAGACCTTGCTTTCAAACAGATTAACTGTGATGCCAAAGCTGCCACTATATCCACCGAAAGCAGAACATTCAAGTTGAAACGCAAAACGCCTGGAATCGGGGAATTCCCTCCACTTCATCGCCCCAAATGGAGAAAAGAGACGGTTCAGTTGAAAGCCTCCCTGAAAGACCGGATTCTCACGGTGGAATTGAATGCAAACGCATATAATAAGCGGGACAAGAAATGGTACCCGGTTCAGTCAACTGGCCGATACGAAGAAATAATTCTGGAGAGTGTTCTGACTGAAGTTCTGGAAGGTATTCAAGGAATGACAATGGGAAGCCTTACTGCTAAAGGAAACGCGGGAATTGTAAAACTCAAAAACCTTCGATCCTTCACGATTACGGGGGCCTATGTTTCTTTCCACGACATAAAAACACTTGTCATAGATTTGACAGATAAAAAAGATGCAACCTTCAAGGTAACCATCCCTTTCCTTGGTCCGGTAAATAACATCTGCAGTGCAGTGAAAGAATTCTTTTCAAGGTTTACCACTCGTGACCTGAAAGCAGAAGTGCCACGTGTTTATGACTATTACTGGGCATATGCAACTGAAGGAGAGCTTATGGATGGTATGCACCAGAACCAGGTTCTGGCCGCCATTGGTGAACCGGATGAAAAACGAACTATCAGGAAAGGCTCAGAAAAATGGATTTACCACATTGGAAAGCAGGCTCGCGAACTCACGATTGTGAATGGCGAGCTTCATATTCCCGAAATCCGGACTCACAGTCGGAATAAATAGCCTCTGTGCTGAATTTATACAGTTTTTTGGTGTTTTCCCCCAACTATCAGACTTCGCATTAATAAAATCCACTTTGTCCGGATATCAATTGTATTTCCAGTCTTTCATTTTCGTAAAAAGCCAGACTTTGCGCGGATTTATCAGGTTTTTTATTGACAAAGTAACCAAATCTGCTTAATATAGTGAAGTTAATTCGAACTGAGAATTACGGGGGTTTACCCTCAAATAAAAAGGAGGAAGTTTTTAATGAACAAAACTGAACTGATTGCAAAAGTTGCTGAAGAGACTGAACTGCCCAAGGGCAAAGTACAGGCCGTACTGGATGGTATCATCAATTCCATTGGTGATTCTTTGAAGTCTGGCGATAAGGTTTCTTTTGTTGGCTTTGGCACTTTTGAAGTTTCTCACCGTAGCGCAAGAACCGGCAGAAACCCCCAGACCGGCGCTTCCATTCAGATTGCTGCCCGCAAGGTTGTTCGTTTCAAGGCTGGAAAGCAGCTTCGCGATAGCGTTAACTAAGCAAATAACGACTCAAAGGAAAGAGGGGATTTGAATCCCCTCTTTTTTTATGCCCGGATTAAAGAAACAATTGTTTTACTCTTCCTCTTTTGAACGGATACCCAGAGGAAGCTTACCCCCAATCACCTGACTTCCCAGCGCCACAAACACCAGAACAGGAATAAATTTCCATGATATCCCGGAAGAAATTCGTACCCACGCGATAAACGGAATAGGAATATGTATATAAAAGAGCTTCCAAGTTAGTTTCGTCTGGCGAACCCGGAAAATACCACAGAAAATATTAAAAATAATGGTTGCGACAATGATAATGGTGTACGTCATTTCTTCTCCTGGTACTTCCCTTCCTCGCACTGCCTTGCTTGAACATACAGAATGTCTGACAAACGGTTTATGTATTTTACATCCAGTGAAATCCAGATCATTCCTCCGGACATAAGACTCACAAGGCGCCTCTCCGCCCTTCGGCATATCGTCCGGGCCACATCAATCATTGCGGCATCTTCAGTAACACCGGGAATCACGAAAGTCTTGGGCATGTCTACACGCCCAAACAATTCTTCTCCAAAAGCTTCCAGTGATTTCAAATCTGATTCTACCAATAAAACAATTTTCTCGCGCAAATCAGAATCTTCCGCAGTTGCCACATTTGAGGCAATCTTAAAGATATTTCTTTGAATGGTTTCGACCTCCTTGCGGTCTCCATTGCTTTTCAACTTCAGTTTTACCACGCCCAACCAGCTGTTCAGCTCATCCAAGACACCCAGGGCCTCAAATACGGCATCGGATTTCAATGCCCGCTCCCCCGAATAAAGGGAAGAAAAGCCGCCATCCCCAGTCTTCGTTGTAATGTCAGACATGGCCGCCTCTACCAACCGTTTCAGTTGAAGAAACCGGGATCAAGTCATCGGGATAACCTACCAGCCGTTCTCCGCCCTTCGCCTTAACCACAAAAGTATTCTCTACACCTACAGCACCCAGTCCGGCAAGGTAGTATTTGGGTTCCACTGCAATAGTCACGCCTTCCACCAGGGGAAGGTCAAACCGGGGAGCAATGACAGGAAGTTCATCTACCTCCAGTCCCAGGCCATGGCCGAAAAACTTTACCTGGTTTGGGCCGAATCCCATCAAATTCTCCGTGAGTCCCATTTCTTCAGCAAATTGTCGTGTTTCTTCGTAAAGTCGGGAAGGAATTGTTCCGGGTTTCAGCCTGTCCGAGATAAACAACTGAATCTGCACGCAATTCTGATGCAGCCGAATTACTTCATCTGATGGATCACCAGGGAAATAAACCCGGGTTTCATCGCAGAGATAGCCCATGTAAGCCCCCATAAAATCAATAAGAACCGGTTTTCCAACCTCCACCAATACCCGACCCGCCGGATGGGGTGCCGAGGGATACAGACCGGAAGACCCGGATGGCCCGTCAAAATTGGTAGGCAGATTGGCACTTTCCCCTGCTGTAATCACACCATAGTAAAGCTCCGCATTGAATCCGTTCATCCGGATGATGCCCTGATGCCCGTGAATCCTCGCCACGTACTCTGCTTCTGCCGCAATATCCAATTCAGAAAGACCCGGTTGAATAAACTTCTTCATATGGCGAAAAACCGCTTCCGTCTGCTTCCCGGCCTCCCGCATACACTGCTGTTCAAAATCACTTTTGACCGAGCGAAGCCATCTGATTTCAGTTGAAACGTCTGAAAATGTGCAGTCCGGCAACGCATGCCGATACCGTGCAAACAACGAAACCGGGACAATGCCCCCCTCAAATCCCACCTTCCTGGGCATTGAACCGTAACATGTTTTTACTCTTTCAGCCAATTCCCTCAGAGAACGAAAACCGCTGATATTTGACAGTCCGCTCTCATCTCTTGCACGCTCCAGTGATTTTCGTACCAGAAACAGGTGCTTCCCATTGTCAAAAATGAAGAGAAGGCCACTCTGGGCCGTTCCTGTGAAATAATAAAGGTTGGTCACTCCACTGATAAGCCACGCATTCAACCCTGATTCCGCAATCTTCACAACCGCATTCTTCAGCCGTCTGTCCACTTCAGATTTCGGTACCAAAGGATATTGAAAATCAGCCATCAAAGCCCTCTTTCATTGTGAATTCCCATGCGCACCAGTATTCATCCGGATGTGCATCCGGCGGGCAGCAGATACAATGGGTCACAATATTCGGGTCTATAGTCTGAACAAAATACTCATACTCCACCAGCCCCACCGGTTTGCATGGAAAATCCGGCCGGCCGTCCCGGGTTCTGGCATGCTGGACCCGACAATCATTCATATAAATCCGGAGTACATCCCCTTTCCGTTCAATCGTCTGTTTGTTGACATAGGCATACATCCGATACTTTAGAGCCTTCTCAAGGGCGTCCAGGCCCCCGTTTTGTGGAATATTGTGACGTCTCATAATGCGCTTTGCTTCCACCACTGTGAATTTTTCCCATGCGCCCTTGTCGTATTGAATCGCAGTTTCCATATCGGTTGCCGCTTCCACTTCCAGGAACCACAGCCCATCGTGGGCCAGCCAGTTCTTTCCTGCGTCAGAAAGCATTTCAATGAGCGTTTCCTTGTCCAGCTCTTTCAGATAATCACGAAAATCAGGTTTTGACATTTATCCTCCGAAATCTCATCATTGATGCTCTTTTTATATCAGAAATAAAGATGTTGCACAAGAAGGAGCGGCGCAAAATCTACGCGGATGACAAATGGTTCATAGAAATGGGAAATGGCTAATTTCTGTTGTTTCTCAATCTTATCTAAACTTAGTCTAAACTCAGACTTAAACTGATTCGTTCCCACGAATTCTCTCCAGCAATTCCTGCAAATCCGGAGGAAAAGGCCGCTTACACACAATTTCTTCTCCTGTGACGGGATGAACAAAACTCAGGAGTGCGGAATGAAGCGCGTGGCGGGGAAATTCCCTGACATATTTCCTCAAAATAGGGTCTTCCACCCCTTTCCATCTTGTGGTTCCGTAGAGTTTGTCTGCCACGATCGGATGACCTTTATGGGTCAGGTGGACGCGTATCTGATGGGTTCGGCCAGTCTCCAGACTGAGATTCAGGACGGAAAACATTCCAATTTCTTCCATGACTTTGTAGCCGGTTACCGCATGACGCCCGTCCCGGCGAACTGCCATTTTCTTGCGATCTGAACCGGAACGTCCAATAGGAAGATCAATTTTACCTGTTTCTTCCCGGAGTCTCCCGTAGCAAATGGTTTTATAAATTTTTACAATTTTTCTCTCCCGGAACATATCCGAAAGCTGTCGGTGGATACTATCTGTTTTTGCCACCACCAGCAAACCGCTGGTTTCCCTGTCCAGCCGGTGAACAATTCCCGCCCTGTCCTGCCCCGCCTCTGTGGAAAGAGAATTGAAATGGAATCGCAATCCTTCAACCAATGTTGCATCCTTTACTGTAGGTGCCCGGTGTACTGCAATTCCCGCCGGTTTATTTACCACGGCAAGGTATTTATCCTCATAGGCAATGTCCAGATTCATGTTCACCGGGGCAATGGCATCTGCAGGGGTTTCATCCGGTTGATCCACAACCACACTATTTCCGTCATTGAGGATACGACCGGCTTTTTTCGTCGATTCACCGTCAATTTCCACCAGACCATCCCGTATCCAGCGGGTGATACGGGAACGGGAAATATCTCCAGGAAAGCAGGATTGAAGAAAGCGATCCAGCCGTTCCGGTATACTGCCCTCGAATAAAAAGGTGTGTTTCATGAAGTCCGTTTCCTCCTGGACAATCTGAAAAGCATGACGATTGCAGTAAAAAACAGCACCAAACTGATAAACTGTGAGGTGGAAATGAGATTAAAAACAAATCCCCGTACAAAATCCCCTCGAAAAAACTCAATTCCAAAGCGAAATGCGCTGTAAATCAGCACATAGAGCCAGATCATCTCTCCCTGAAATTTTCGCCGGGGCCAGAAATAGAAGCGCAGAACCAGAAAAATAACAAAAAGAGAAATGGAACTCATTAATTGGGTGGGAAAGATGGGTGTGTTCAAGGGAACGCCCACCACACTGTGGGCAAATTCACTGTGAAATTCCACTGCAATGGGCAGGCTGCATGCCTTTCCATAGCAACAGCCGGCGGAAAAACAACCCAGTCGCCCGATGGCATGGCCCAGCGCGATATGAGGCGCTGCAACATCCGCCACCCTGTAGAACGGCAGTTTATACTTGCGAAAGAGCCATGCAGCGGTAAACAGCCCGCCTAAAAGACCGCCATAAAACACGCCTCCGGAACGGAGAACCTGAATCAATTCCCCGGGATTTGCCAGAAAATAGTGAAATTCCACAATCACCAGAAGTAATTTGGACCCCAGAACACCCCCAATGATGGTATAGATGATGAGGTTGGTCATTTGCTCCCGTTCTTCTTTTCCAAAACCGGTCTTTGCGGCGAGGCGAACAGTAAGAAAAAGCCCCAGTACGACACCCGTGGTAACCAATGCACCGTATGTTGGAATGTAAAAACTTCCGATTTGAATCAATTTAGGGAACATATCAACTCCTTCGCCTTAAACTGGCAAGAAAGTAACCGATTATCCCAATTGTAATGGCACTGTCGGCAATATTGAAAGCCGGCCAATGATGCGTATTTACATAAAAATCCAGAAAATCCGTCACATAACCATGAAAAAATCGCTCTCCCTGGTTCCCGATGACACCGCCCATCAGGAGGCCGAGACAGACAACCGCAAAGCGATGAACCGCAAACTCATTGTACACCAGGTACAAAAGCAGAAAGAGTCCCAGTAGAGATGCGATGGCAAAAAACCATGTGTTCAGCGCTGTGGTCCGACCCTGATTCATAAGTCCGAAGGCGGAGCCGAAATTACGCACATGGACGAGATTAAAATAGTCTACAACAATCGGCTTACTGGTGCCATACACATAATGAGTGTGAATCAGGTACTTGGTAACCCAATCTGCCAATGCGATTATCGCAGCAACGACAAACGCCCCGGACTTCCCTTCAAAACCAATTTTATTCATCCCTGCTCCACCATTGACGCACAGCGGGGGCACAAGCCATTGGCATCCAACTGATCAAAATTCCAACACCGTTGGCATTTTTCGCCGGATGCCTGGCTGACTTCAGCTTCAATGCCATCGCCTTCCCTTTCCAGAATTTCTACTTGCGAAACAATGAGATAGCGGTTCAATTCCGCCTTCAAATCACAGAGTTTTTCCAGTTTATCATGGTTTAATGCCAGCCGCACTGAGGCATTCAGCGGGTGGCCGATAATCTTCTCCTGCCTGGCCTCTTCCAGCTTTTTTAACACAACTTCTCTGATTTCCGCAACAGTCTCAAACCCTGTTTTCAGGGAATCTTCAAGGGGAAAAGCCAATTTCTCGAACTCAGCCAGGTGGACACTTTGTTCTTTACCAGGGTAAACAGGGACAAATTGCCAGATTTCATCTGCCGTGAAGCTCAGAACCGGTGCAATCAGCTTCGACAAAACACGAATAATGTGGAACAGAGCTGTCTGTGCGGATCGCCTTGCCTTGCTGCCAGCCGGGTTACAGTACATTCTGTCTTTTAATACATCAAGGTAAAAATTGCTCATTTCCACTGTGCAGAACTGAAGAACCGTGTGATACATCAGGTGAAATTCAAAGTTTTCAAATGCCTGTACAACCCGACGGTTCAACACCGCAAGACGGCTCAGTGCCCATTTGTCAAACTCGTGCATTTCATCAAAGGGAACCAAATCCGTTTCCGGATTGAAATCATAGAGATTACTCAGCATAAACCGGGCGGTATTGCGAATTTTCCGGTAGGTTTCCGCGCTTCTCTTCACGATTTCAGAAGAAATTCTCATATCGTCCTTGTAATCCAGATGAGACACCCACAATCGCAGAATTTCAGCTCCGTACTGGTTCACAATATCCTGGGGCGCGACCACATTGCCACGGGACTTGGACATCTTGCTTCCATTCCCGTCCAAAACAAACCCATGTGTAATCACAGTATTGTATGGACGACTACCCCGATTGGCAACACCAGTCAGCAGAGATGAATGGAACCACCCCCGATACTGATCCGAACCCTCAATATAAATATCCGCCGGCCACGGGAGGTCCTTCCGTTTACCGAGAACAGCGGTATGACTGATGCCGGAGTCAATCCAGACATCCAGAATATCCGTTTCTTTACGAAACTGCTTTCCACCGCATTTAGAGCAGACTGCGCCTTCCGGCACAAACCGACTCAACTCGCTTTCAAACCAAGCAGCCGTCCCTTCCTTTTCCACAACATTTGCGGCATTCTCAAACATCTCGGGTGACTGAAATACCTCGCCGCAATCCTCGCAATAGGCCACAGTAATGGGGACACCCCACTTTCGTTGACGGGAAATACACCAGTCCGGCCTTCCGGCAATCATATTGTGAATCCGCTCCTCCCCCCAGGCGGGAATCCAATTCACTTCCTTGATTTCTTCAAGGGCTTTACGACGTAATCCATTTGCGTCAATGGAGATAAACCACTGTTCGGTTCCCCTGAAAATCACCGGATTTTTGCAGCGCCAACAGTGGGGATACGAATGTTCCATATCCGCCACCTTCAATAGCTGGTTGCGGGCTTTAAGCATCTCAATAACATCACCATTTGCACTGAAAACGTGTCGGCCATCCAGTTCCAGAATATCGCAAGTAAAACGGCCCTTCTCATCTACCGGTACCAGAATATCCAAACCATAAACCTGCCCGATAATGTAATCGTCCATGCCGTGGCCCGGGGCTGTATGGACACAACCCGTGCCCTGCTCCAGCGTCACATGCTCCCCGACCATAACCAGCGATTCCCGGTCAATAAAGGG
>JAADJC010000022.1 GCA_013151025.1 Acidobacteriota bacterium | reverse complement strand
CATCTAACATCCGGCGCACCGCGCCGCTGGCCCCTACTCCATCTCTACCTGCTGCGCTCTCAGGATGCGGTACTGGCGAAACAGCAGGAAAAAGCCCCAAACAACAGCGGTAAACATAATGATCGAACCGATCAGCCAGAATATCCGTGCCAGAAAATGGTCATATTTCAAAAGCCCGGTTTCAGTCAGAATGAACTGCCAGTCGTGGAAACCATAAGGTGAACAACGTCCGGTATTGCCACCCACCAGCGGCAAGGCCAAGCTACGCGCATCATTGATGTAGGGGGCAAGGTCAATGAAATTTTCTCCGAACCACCAGAACGTAACCGCAGCTCCGAATGGATCACGGGTCTTGATCAGCAAAACGAGACAACAGATCAGCGGCACAAGTAGCTGGCCCATAGAACCGCCCATTGACCTTATCAGCCGCCCGAACGGCTGGAAAAAGACATGACCCGCCTCGTGAAACGGTAAATTTATCAGGTGAAGGAAAGAATTTCCCGCCGTATTGGATGGAATGGGTGCAACAATCAACCGAAGTCCCCACAGAAGGATAACGACGAGAATGGTCCCCCTGCCGATCAAATATGGCATGCCCCTGTCCGGATTGATGGAAAACAGGAGTGTTCCCATGTTCTTGCGGGAAAAAAAATCGTCCTTACCATCGGATGAACGCTGCTGTAGCCGTCCGATGTCCACCGGGACAGGCCGGTATTTCTCAAATATCACACCGCAGTGAACACATTCCGTATTGCCTGAATCCTGTTCACACCCGCATTTCGGGCATTTCCGCTGATTTTTCCCGGAATCGGGGAAATCCAATTGAAGTCTGTCTTCCTTTTCCCTATTTTCCTGCTTCATCATGGATACAGGTTACGATGGGCATGATTTCCTGTCAAGAGATTGCAATCTCTTTTTTGACTTAAGGGCAGAAACGCCCCTGTATGTGAATCGTTGAGGTTAAGCAGGAAGCAAGGTTGAGTGAAGACAGAGAGTTGACCATTGGCTGTTCATTGCCAACTACCTGATTTTACAACTCACGAAGCATAAGTCACAAATCACTGTGACTGTGCTGCAGGCATGCTCTTTCTTACTTACTGCAATGGATGATCGCCGAAAGTTTTTGAAAACTGTCCTTCAGGTTCGCCAGGCATTTCGGATCTTTCTCAAAGCGAATCGCGATGGCCAGATCGTTCAGACACGGCGTATACTCGGCTTCGGCCAGAATCGCGGCAGCATGGGCCCGGACATCCGGGTTTACATCCCGCAACAGACCAATCGCCCACCGCAATGAGGGCCGGGATCGCATAGCGATCAGTGCGTCCAATGCCGTTATCTTTTCACCGGGTGAATCGGAAAACAGTTTCCAGAACAGGCGATATTCCTCAGAAATACGCGCTTTGTCAAACAGAATAGCCTTAGTCTCCCGTTCCGGCCGCACAACGGTTTCAGGATATGAAATCAACTTTCGTCCGGCTACAATGCGAACCATGCGGGGTATCATCCACCGCATTCCCGGCGTAGCCTCCGGATGGCCGACAATTGTAAAAACCCTTCCGTTCCCGGCTTTATTCAGCAGCAATGCCGTTTTACCGGGGCTTACACCGGGTTCGGAACCACCGGTCAGATGAATATCAGTCACGTATTGCCCCAGCTCAGTGTAAGCCGGCAGTTTCGTATCTGTTGCGGGAACAAGTACGGGCCCATCATAGTATTGGATGAATATGGATTTGCGTCCAAGGAGTTCAGGAAAGTATTTCCCCCCTGCTTCTGTCAATTTTACTTCAATGAGTCCTCTGCCACGGTTGTAATGGGCAGAGTCATAGACGGCCGCCGATATCAGATTGAGACTGGAGGGATAATTGGGGGAAGTGGATAACAGATACCCACCGGCGCAGATACCCACACAGCCTTTCCCTTTCTTCAAGATAAATTCACGTACTTTTTCCCTTCCTATGCTTCCCATGCTGCAGGACTCTTTGCTGCCGCTGCCTCCGGGAAAAACAATCACGTCAAGGGAATCCAGAATACCGGATTGGATATCCGTTCCATGGACCACAACAGGTACCATACCCCCATCGATTTCCAGTGCTGCAACAGTTTCCGTGACACATACCGGACTGGCGCCGCCGTCGCCATAAACCCCCACTTTGAGGATTCGTTGCTTGAGAAGGGTTTTCGCCATGCACTCATACTGGCGTACCACATTTTCTCCTGTCTCCTCCTGGAACTGAGCAAACTGTGTCGGTGAATATCCAGCTTTCCCCCTGACTGAAGTCAAAAAAATCGTGGTCCTTGCAATCGTTTCCCGGTTCAAGCTCTCAATCATTCTTCGTGTGGAAGAGAGATTTGGTGTGCTAAGAAAATGTATGATCTTCCCCTTTTCTGTTTGGGCATAACTGAAAGCATCCTGTAAATTCATTGCAATATGACAGATTGAGCTTCCTTTTTCTCCCGTAAGTACGGACGGGACTTCCCCGGCTGCTGCCCATACGGGGACACAGGGCGTCAATATCGGCTGCCCCAATGCACACCACATAGTCGTAAAATCAGGTGATTCACCCTCTTTAATGCCAGTAAACACGATTGTTGCGGCTGTTGTGCCCCGATTAATTGTGTCATTGGTGGGAATCGCAAAGGTGTGATCCACTTCCTGGGAATTCCAGTCCAGGGGATATGGATTTCCGTACTCATCCGCCAGGTCCGTTGCAATGCTTTTCAGCACGGTGGAAGCGGACAGTGTGTCAGTCTTTGCGGCTTCCCGCCACAACGCATTTGCTCTCTTATAACGAACTTTCCCGTGGGAACCATCCGAGGTCAGTGCAAAGTTTGACCGAACTAGAAATCCATCCGGTGCAACTTCCGGGTTATTTGCATCAAAACGTGTATAGGAATAATTTCGGATCTCAAACAGAACAGCAGCACCTGTAGCATCAATGACAGCAAAATTCCCATTTGTACGTCGTCCCGGCCAGTTTGTCCCCTGCAACAATCTTTCAAAATCCGAGACTGACGCGCATCTGCCCAGCGCCATCTTCAGGAACTCACCGTTCCCGGGCCCGGATTTGCTTGTCCCGGAAAGATCCGAGGAAGCGGCATTCACAAGGCAGAATCCTGCAACGTTGTTTCCTGCCCAGGCATATCGCTCATATCCTACCGTCATCAGAGCCAGGAAATTGTATCGTTCGCCCTTTATGAAACGAACATCATTATTTCGATATCTGGGAGGAATGTCCCGGTTCTTCCAGAGAATGGGGCGCCCATCATTGGTAACTCTTCCGGAAGCAACACCAATCGTACATTCCTCGGCTCCAAAGGATAAGATTGCTGCCAGTACAACCGCCATTGCGACAAGAATAAGCCTGCTGATGGAACGCATATGTCCTCCTTCTTTTCCAGTTATGCTACCATACGCCATCATTGAATGACGCGATTTTCACATATTCCTACGTTTCCTGTTAGATTTCCTGAACAGGTCCAACTGCTCAAAACCGGGGATTCAATCATACCGAGTGTTGAAAAAGAGAATTAACACAAAAATGCAAAGACACAATGTTCAGAAAAGACAACAAGAAAAAACAGATTAAAGTTTGGAAAAGGACAGAGAATCCGCCATAGTCAACCCCCTGATTTCGCAAGTCACTATCTCTCTTTGTCAGCCGCAGGCAGTAGTTCAGATAATTTTTCAGTCAGCTTTTCGCCTCTCAGGTTTCGTCCGATGATGATTCCATTTTTATCAATCAGAAAATTGTCCGGAATCCCAAGAATTCCATAGATGAGCCCTGCTTTGTTACTAAACCCTTTTAAATCGTTAAGCTGCAACCAGGTCAATCTATCTTTCCGGACGGCTTCCAGCCAATTCTTCCTGTTCTTATCCAATGAAACACCAACAATTTCGAACCCGAACGGGCTGTATTTTTGATATGTTCGGACAAGCCCGGGATTGTTCGCCCTGCAAGGGCCACAGCCGGAAGCCCAGAATTCCAGGAGTAGAAGTTTTCCTTTAAATTCGGATATTTTTCTCAGTTTTCCAGTTGAATCCTTCATTTCAAAATCAACGAATCTGTCACCAACTTTGGGATTCCTGTTTAACCGGATATAGTCCGAAATGTTTTTTCCATATTCGGTTTCCTTCAGCTTTTCGGGAAAATTCTTAAAAAGTTCGGATGTTTTTTCTTTTCCCCAAGTTGTTGAGTAAACAGATAGAATATAGGCGCTTACGATGTTGTCAGGATGCGACTTGACAAATTCCATTTCCATTATTTTTCTTTGAGGTCCATGAATTGCATATATTTTTCTTCTCATTTCCTGGGCCACATTTTCTGTACCAGAACCGGAAACCAACGCATTTTGAAAATTTGAACTTGTAGCGTCAAAGGTCATTTTACGGTTTTCTAACCATATCGCCCTGCATTCGGAATGATCTTTAGTGCAGAGATACACCTGTAAAGGAAAAGTCGTTGGGGGATTCTTAAATTTAAAACTATTTTTTTCGACTGTTACTGAGTCAATAATTTCTCCATTTTGAGCATTTTCCAATAACAGTATTGTGCCATTTTTCATTCCTCTGGTTTTCCCTGTCAAAGAAAACGTATTTTTATTCTGTCCTGCACAGGAGATGATAAATATCGTCATCAGTACAACTGCGCTTATTTCTATATACCATTGTTTTTGCCTGCATGACTTCCCTGAATTTTCGTTCTTTTCATGCCGCTGAACAGAAGGGAACTGAAAAACTTGTCCATTCTTTTCCAATAACATTAAAAACTCCTTCTCTCCTTAACTTGTCATAATTTTATTACCGGATATATTCAATATCAAGAACAATACACACCCCTATTCCCTGGTTCTTACTCAACCTTCTCATTCAGAGAGTGGGCGTTGTGGGTGGGTGTGGACATCGGGACAGAAAACAAGACCGGAAAATCCCCAATTCCCAGTTTTTTCCAACCCTTCATCCGTCACTCCTCACTTCTTTTCCGGACTCAGCCTTGTCTTCTCTCAGCCTTTCCCACTCCAATCTGAACCAGGGGGTAAATTGATCAGGGGATTGAGACATTGCAAGGTCCAGTTCTTCCGGGGAAATGAATTTGATTTCTGAAATTTCAGTGGGGTTGACGTGGAAAGGGCCATTGTGCGTGGCGGTGTACACGGAACAGAGTTCATTTTCCGAGCCGATGTCATGGAACTTCTCCTGATACTGGAAGCGAAACTGAAATTCCAGTTCTGTGGAGATACCTAACTCATCTTTCAGTCTCCGGCTTGTAGCCAGATGATAGCTTTCTCCCTTTCTTGGATGACTGCACACACTGTTGGACCAGTATCCCCCCCAGAGCATTTTGTCAGTACTTCGCTTCTGAAGGAGTAAGTCTCCATCTGAGTTAAAGATGAAGATGGAGAATGCCCGGTGGAGAATGCCATCGCCCAGATGACAGTCCGCTTTAGACATAAATCCGAGTTCCCGGTCGTTCTCATCCACCAGGATCAATGGTTCGTGATCAAATGATACAACTCGATGATTATTCATGGGAGGCTCCCGCCGACGGAAAACCGATTTCAGTGATAAATGATTGATAGCCGGCTTCTTTCATCGCCGCAGCCAATTTTTCCGGGTGTTCGGGAGCCAGGGCAATCATGGCACCGCCGCCACCGGATCCGGTGAGTTTTGCCCCGGGAGAGCCGTTTTTTCTGGCAATCTGAATCAATTCTTCCAGCTCCCAGCAGGATACCCCGATACTGTTCAGCAGTCCGTGGGCAACATTCATCAACCGCCCCAGAGTTTCCATGTCCCCGGTCTCAATTGCCGGCAATGATGCCAACGTAAGTTCGTTTATCTGTTTGAAAATACTATCATAAATCTCTGGTGCTTTTTGTCTCGCTTTCCGGACAGCCGTTACCATCCGAATGGTGTGGCCGCTTTTACCGGTGAGGCCGACAACAATCGGAATGGGAGTGGTTACATGAAGCGGGCGGATATCCGGCTTTCGGTAAAGAATAAATTTGCCGAAGGTGGAAACGGTGTTGTCAATTCCGGAGGGTGTTCCATGAACAACTTTCTCAGAGTGAAACGCCCAATCATTTACCACGCTGTCGTCCAGTCCCAATCGGAAATGACCGGACAGTGCCCGAACCACCGCAACTGCGAGAGCAGCAGAACCCCCAAGCCCCATGGAGCGAGGCAAATCCGGAAAAACCTCAATGGCAAAAGACTGTTTTGAAAGTTCCAGTCCGTCAATCACCTGTTCCAGTGCATTGTACATGGAATGACTGTTCGCAATTCCATCAAACAAAGTAGCTTCAATTCCCCACCGTGGAATCAACACCCGAATACCGGTTCCCCCTTCAAGCACCCGTGCCCGGATTCCCCTGCGAAGGGGTGCCGCAATGGCATGGCTGCCGTAAACAACCGCGTGTTCCCCAAGTAAAATCACTTTCCCGAAACCGGTGGCCATTTTCTCTCCGGCGTCGGCAAGACCGGCACCGTTCGGCCCCTGCGCCTCAAGATTTCGAATAATTTCCTTTGCCTTCCACTCTTTAATTTCAGCGCTTTCCACCAGACGTTCCACCACAATCTCGAAAATATCCGGAGTCGCACCTGCGGATACCGCAACACTTCTCGCGTGAAGCGACATGTGTCCCCGTTGAATACCTTCGGTGGACAATGCCCGGAGTGCGGAGAAATTCTGTGCCAGCCCCACCGCCCCCATTACTTCCGCAAGTTCCCGGGCGGATTTCACGTTCAGAATCCGCTGTAAAACCTGTACCGCTTTATTGGAACGGAGATTTCCGCCCACAGTCCCCACCTTCAGCGGTATCGCAAGGGAACCGACAAGGTCCCCTTCATCGTTTTGCGTCCACCGGGTCAGAGAAGTATAAGAGCTTCCTCTGCCAGCATAAGCGTGGGCCGCCGCTGCTTCAATGGCCCGCCAGTCATTCCCCGTGGCAATTGCCACAGCGTCAATTCCGTTCATAATCCCTTTGTTATGGGTCGCGGCCCGATAGGGATCTGTTTCGGCAAACTCATTGGCAAGAATAATGCCGTCCCGAACCCTTTCACAGGAATTTCTCTTGTTCTTCAGTAAATGTACCGGGATAACCGCCTCTGCCCTTACCATCGCCCGATCCGTAAGATTGGACAGAATCCGGAGAAACACCATCCCACCGCTTATCTTTTCAATGAGAGGCGCCACCCCCTCACACATACTGTTGACCATGTTGGCGCCCATGGCGTCCCGTGTATCCACCAAAAGATTGACCACAAGCATGTCCCCCCGGCGGGAAGAACCGGCATGAATCACCACTTCAAGATCCTTCGCGCCGCCGCCCCGCTCCACCATCCGGGGATGAAGGCTGTTGGCCTGCTCCAGAATTTCCGGTTTGTTCTGTAAAATCGCCTGTCTGGCACGTTCCGGATGGGGCAAATCCACAAGCTGAATCTGGCCCGTCAGCATCGGCTCGTCACTGCGTACCCGAAATCCGCCCGCCCGGCTGACTGTTTTTGCCGCGGAACTGACCGCCGCCACAATGGAGGGCTCTTCCACCACCATTGGAATCGTATATTCCTTTCCGTTCACAAGAAAATTCAGGCCCAAGCCGATTGGAAGGGTAAACGCACCAATCACGTTCTCCACCATCCGATCCACTTCCGCCGCCGTCAGCCGCTGTTTTTCCGACAGCATAAGCTGATAATCCGCATCTGACAGAATTCCTTTGTCCTTCAACAGGAGTAATCGGTCGGGAACAGAGAGGTTATAAAACTTGGGTAATCGCATTTTTACTACTGCTCCTTCTTCATGGACTGTATCTGAATTCCGTGGGTACCGATCTGCAAATCAAAAGCGGGAAAACCGGCTGATTGCAAAGATTCCACAGCATTTCGCATTCTGTTCGGGCTTGCGGAAAACAGAATTCCCAGGTCTCCCCCACCGGCGCCGGATGGCTTATAGCAGACCCCTGCATTCTCACAAATCGCCCCAATTTTCCGATGTGGACCGGAAATAATCGGAGCGTCTGCCGCTTTTCCCAGTTCATCCATTGCATTAAAATATTTTGAAACTGCATCCAGGAACAAAGACGTATCCGAATTTCGGATCGCCTCAATTCCCGAACGGGAAAGTTCTTTCATATTTTCCATTATACCGTCATATTCCCCCGGTTCCGCATCCCGGAACCGGTTCACCATTCCCACAAGTTGGGGTGTAGACGCCGACTTCCCGGTCCACACCGCTACGGTCAACAGATCCGGTGGAAGATGAAACGGACGAGTCGCGATCCCCGGCCGGCCGTGACCCCTGTTTAACTGGTACTGGAACACCCCGCCATACACACTGGCAGCAACATCCACACCGCTTCCGGTGTTACTCTGCGCCTTACGGTGGGCAGACATGGCACGTTCCAGCAGCAACGGTTTATCCGGTACCCGTGCATCCAGCAGGCCGGAACGAGCCATTATCGCCCCAATCAAAGATACCGTCAACGCTGCGCTGGAGCCAAGGCCCAATTTCTGCCGGGAATCTTCCAGAAAAAATGCTTCCGTATTCAGCAAAATCTTCGCAACCTTCATTTCCAGTCCGGCAGCCTGAACAGCCTCCCTGCATTCTTCCACGCAAACCCGAAACAACTGAAGCCTGTTCGCATCGGCCCCTGTTAATTCGGTCTGAAACAAGACCCTGCCATCCGATCCAAACTGGAAATTGATCTCACTGTTTCCAACCAGGGCAGATTGTACCTGGAATCCTTCATCCCGGTCGGTCACTGAAACCCGGGCCCGTCTGGCAACCGCCCCCACCAATGCAGGGGCTCCGTCCAGAACGGCATACTCACCCAGTAAAATCAGCTTTCCCGGTGCCGTTGCTGTCCAGATCACATGCCACCTCCGGTTTTTTCACTGACACCCTTGCCCAGGCCGCATTCAACCAGTTTCTCCACTTCCGGCATCCCCACCAGACGGGTTTTCACCACTGAAATGGTTTCAGGCAGGCATATCAGTTTCACCTGGGGACCGGCGTCCACGGTAAAAAAAACCGGGATACCGATACTTCGCATCCGTCTCACTTCATGGAGCAAGCGAACTGTGGCTGCATTCCAGTACAGCAAACCCGGACGGGAGCTCATCGCCACTGCATGCATTTTCAAACAATTAAATTCAGACACATCCGCCAGTTTCTCAAAATTACGTTCCAGAATCGCAGCCCGGCACTGGGAAAGATCATTTTCAGCACCGGATACCCAGTCCGCGTAAAAAGGAGACGTTGTCATGGAATGCGCCATACCCTCACGGGACCCCACGTCTTTGGAACTCCGATCCGTCACCGCCACCAGAACAGACAGCGGCCAATGGTCCAAAGGGACCGACTGTTTTGCCACTGCATCCGTGCCATCGTCCCGGTTGCCACGACTCATCTCGACAAAACCGCCAAATACCGAACGGGCTGCGGAACCGGATCCCCGCCTTGCAAGAATGGATAGTTCCCGGAGAGGAAGAGTTGACCCTGCCGCTTTCGATGCCGCAAGCGCCAATGCCGCAAATCCGGACGCCGAAGACGCCAGCCCCGCCCCGGTGGGAAAACTGTTTTCCGTTTTAACAACCGCCGACAGGTTCATGCCCGCCATCTCCCGAACCATATCCAGAAAACGGCTGACCCTCTCCAGTATTGACCCGGTGGCAGGTTCTCCGTTCATCGTCAGAGAATCCCCGGAACCATTTTCTTTAAATGCTACCGACGTTGTCGTAATCAATGAATCTACTGTTATCGAAATTGAACCCACTGCCGGCAGGTTCAGCGCTTCATTCCGCTTTCCCCAGTACTTCACCAGCGCAAAATTCGCGCCTGCAACCGCAGTAACGCTTTCCGTCCTACTCATTCCACAAGAAAATCCTTTTTCATATTTAACAAACCTGCACAAATGTCCATATCCATTCCATCTTACCGCAAAGCGGGTAAAAGGGAAAGAGCAGGCGGCGCGTTGCGCCGGGTGTCAGGTGACAAGAAAATCACAAGAGTGGGCGTAGGGCGTGGGCGTTAGAAAAAGAGTTGGCTATGAATCGTCAATGACAAATTCCCGGCCTTTTTCCGGTCAGAACATAGAAAACAGAACACTTCTTCATCACTCTTCTCTTTTCCCTCTTTTCCCAACCATCCACCATCCACTATCTACGTACGGCGGCGCAAGCGCCGGCCATCCAGCCGGTGGAAAACGCCGCCTGGAGGTTATAGCCACCGGTATCGCCCTGAACGTCCAGCACCTCACCAGCGAGATATAGGCCCGCAACCTTTCGGGATTCCATGGTCCGTGGATCCACCTCGCTTGTATCAATGCCCCCCGCCGTTACGATGGCCTCAGAAAAAGGCCGATATCCCGTTACTTCCAGGGGAAAGTTTTTGAGCCAGTTCCCAAGCCGACGGCGTTCTTCAACTTTCATTTCAGTCGGCTTCCGTTCCCGTCGAATACCCGTCATCCCCAGGCAAACCGGAACCAGCGGCGCAGGCAGGAGGCCTCGAAGTACACTGTGCATTGGTTCAACGGGTCGTTTACTGAAGTCCCGGATCAACCGGGCGTCCAGTTTTTTCTCATCCAGTGCGGGCTTCAAATCCAGTGACAGCGTCACGTTGCGACCGGCATCCAATGCATCAACCACCTGCGCACTCAATGTCAGGATGGTCGGGCCTGTCACGCCGAACGACGCAAACACCAGTTCACCGAACTGGCGGGCTGTCCGCCGGCCATCTACAGATAAATCCACCTGGATGTTCCGCAGGTTGAGATCATTCATCCGGCCCGTGAACCGTCCTGCAGTTTCCAATGGAACCAGAGCCGGCCGCACCGGTACGATCCGGTGGCCCACTGCTTTAGCAAGGCGGTATCCGTCACCGGTAGATCCCGTAGCGGGATAGGATTTCCCGCCGGTCGCCAGGATTACCGCATCCGCCATGATGGACCGTCCCCCCGCAATAACCCCGGTCACGCGACCGTCCTCGGTCAGTAGGCTGGAAACCGTCACATCAGTCTGGACCGATACATTCAGCGATTGAAGCCAACGCATCAGGGACGCCTTGACATCCGGTGCCTTCCCGCTGGCCGGAAAGACGCGTCCGCCTCGTTCCGTCACCACCTTCAGCCCGTTATTTTCGAAAAACGATACAAGGTCGTCATTGAACAGGGTGGAAAATGCCGAACGGAGAAACCGCCCGGTTCCGGGAAAATGGTCTATGAATGCCGTCATATCAGCCATATTGGTAATATTGCAGCGGCCTTTTCCACTGATACACAGCTTGCGGGCAACCTGCTTCATCTTCTCCAGTATCACCACAACAGCACCGCACTCCGCGGCCCGTCCCGCAGCCATCAGCCCGGCCGCCCCGCCCCCGATGATAACGACCCTGCGCCTACCCGTTTGATGTGTGTTTTCGTTCAATTTATAGCCTTATGGGTGATTTTATCCGACAGGAGGAGTGCCCGCCTACCCGACAGGCACTGTGATTTGTGATTCGTGACTTGTGATTTGTTCAGACAAATCAGGTACCTGTCCATGGGCTCTCTACGACTGATTTCCTGTTTTTTCTGAATCCGGTCCGGACTTAGACTTAAACTTAGACTTATCTTTCCCGTCGTTCGCCAGGATTTCCACCAGTGTGCCGGCAGGGACGGCGTTAAAGAGGGCAATGACATCGGCATTTTTCATGCGGAGACATCCGTGGGATGCCGGGGTGCCGATGAGTCCCTCTTCCGGGGTGCCGTGAATATAGATGAGGCGAAGGTAGGAATCAACACCTTTCCCTTTGTTCACACCCGGCTCCAGCCCTTCCAGACGGAGAATGCGCGTGGTGACGTAATCCTTGGGTGTGTCGGTCTTGTCTATGTAGATTTTCGCAATTTTCCCGGTGTCTTTCCTTCCGCAGAAGATGGTACCGACCGGAACATTTTCTCCATACTTTCTGCAGATTCGATGGGTGCCGGTGGGGGTTTTATAGCTGCCGTTTCGATTACCAAGGCCTCTTGCCGCAGTGGATACAGGATAGATGGCCAGAACCCTGCGATTTTGAACCAGGTAGAGTGTCTGGGTGGCAGGAACCACAACTATTGCGGGCTTATCCGCTTTCAGATTAAATCGGGTTTCCAGTTTCAACACAGCGGCTTTCACCTCCGGTGGCATGTCAGTTTTCTCTGCCATTACAATGGTCGGGGATGTTAACACGGCAATCAGGATGAAAAGAGCCACAATGATTCGATGCCATTTCATTTATTCCTCCACTCTGAGCCCCAGTTCTTTCAACTGTTTTTCATCTATGTCGGCGGGGGAGCCGGTCAAAAGACAACTGGCGCTGGTGGTCTTGGGGAAAGCAATAACTTCCCGAATGGAATCGGCCTGGGAAAATATCATGGCAATCCGGTCAAACCCGAATGCAATTCCGCCATGGGGCGGTGCCCCCAGCTTCAGGGCACTGAGGAGAAAACCAAATTTCGCTTCTGCTTCTTCTTCGGAAATGCCAATGGTCTTAAACACTTTTTTCTGTACAGCCATATCATGGGTACGAATACTGCCACCACCGATTTCAAAGCCGTTGAGTGCGATATCGTAGGCCCGGGCCTCCATCTGTACGGGATTTTCATCCAGCAGATGAAGCTGGCCCTCTTTGGGCGCCGTAAAGGGATGGTGGACAGCAGTATACCGTTTTTCCTCTTCGTCCCATTCAAACATGGGGAAATCCGTGATCCAGACGAAAGAAAAGGTTTTTTCCGGAATCAAACCCAGTGCCTGGCCCAGATGACTTCGAAGTGCTCCCAGCGCAGTGCAGGTAATTTCAAAATTATCCGCTACGATGAGGATAAGGTCTCCCGTTCCACCGTCCAGTCCCTCAAAAACAGCGTTTGCCCGGTCTTCACCAATGAATTTCACGATGGGAGAAGCCAGGCCGTCTGCAGTTTTTTTCATCCAGGCCAATCCCTTGGCCCCGTAGGATTTCGCGATGGCTTCCAAATCGGAAATCTGCTTTCTGGAATATCCGGCGCAATCTTTTGCAAGCAATGCCCTGATTTCACCACCATTTTCGGAAACAGTGTCAAAAACCTTGAATCCGGAACCGGTAACCAGGGGCTTGATATCCGCCAGTTCCATATCAAAACGGATATCCGGCTTATCAGAGCCGAACCGGGACATGGCTTCACGGTACGTCATCCGGGGAAAGGGAGTCTTCACGGCAATCCCGCCCACTTTTCCCATTTCCAACATCATCCCTTCCACGATGGAGAAAATATCCTCCTCGGTGACAAAAGATAATTCCATGTCTATCTGGGTGAATTCCGGTTGCCGGTCGGCCCGAAGGTCTTCGTCCCTGAAGCATTTGACGAACTGGAAGTAGCGATCGAATCCCGCCACCATCAAAAGCTGTTTGAACAGTTGCGGTGACTGGGGCAACGCGAAAAACCGACCTTTCTGAACCCTTGAGGGCACCACATAGTCCCTGGCCCCTTCCGGAGTGGAACGGGTGAGAAATGGGGTTTCCACTTCTATGAACCCCAGGTTGTCCAGATAATTACGGGTCGCCATAGCCAGTCGGTGACGGAGCATCAGCGCATCCTGAAGAGAACGACGGCGCAAATCCAGGTAGCGATATTTCAACCGCAGGTCTTCGGATACAGTGGCGGCTTCATCAATATTGATAGGCAGCGGTTCGGTTTTGTTTAACAGGGTGACGCTGCCCGCCTCTACCTCAATCTTCCCGGTTTTCATCGCCTTGTTTACCATGTTGTCCGGGCGGGGCCGCACTTTACCGGTTACCCGGACCACATCCCAGTCCCGCAGGTCTTTGGCATGTTGAAACACATCCGGTGCGGTGTCGTCTTCATTGAATGTCACCTGGGTAATCCCCCAACGGTCCCGTAAATCCAGGAACACCAGCGAGCCTAAGTCCCGGTGACTGTTAATCCAGCCGTCAAGGGTTACCGTCTCATCAATCTGGCGATGGGTCAACTCCCCGCATGTGTGGGATCTATTTTGCAATTTCATTTTCTATCTCCTTCAGCAGGTCCCCGACCGGGATTTCCCGCTGGACGCTGTTTCCCATATCCCGAAGAATGAGAACGCTCTTTTCCTTTTCCGATTCACCGGCCAGTATCGCGAACCGCCCACCAGCCTTGTTAATCTGCTTCAAACCGGATTTCAGAGAATTTGCCTCCGCCAGAACCACAGCGTGATACCCGGCGTTTTTCAATGTTGCCACAGTTGCCACGGCATATTTAAGGTCATTTCCAATGGGGAGAACATAAAAAGTCGGCTCCTCAGTGTAGAGTTTTCTGTTCCCCAGCACCATCATCAAGCGATCCATTCCCAATGCCCAGCCGAAAGCCGGTACATCCCGACCCCCCAGTTCTTTTACAAGATTGTCGTATCGACCGCCGCCGAGGATGGCATTCTGCGCGCCCAGACCCTCTGAAATAACTTCAAAAACTGTACGGGTATAGTAATCCAGCCCCCGAACCAGTCCGGGTTCCAGACTGTACGCCACATCCAGCGTATCCAGAAACTGAAAAACCTGCCCCTGATGCCCCTGACACCCCTCACACAGATAATCCTGAATGGATGGGGCATCAGTCACCACGGTTTTGCACCCCGGCACCTTGCAATCCAGTACCCGGAGGGGATTGCTGTCCATTCGGCGTTTACAGTCTTCGCACAACACTTCCCGATGGCCTGAAAGAAAATCCTGGAGCGCTTTCCGATAGTTGGGCCGACATTCCCTGCACCCCACAGAGTTAATGTCCACCCGAAGGCCGGTGAGCCCCATATCCCGTAAAAGCCTCACCACCATTTCGATGGTGTCTGCATCCACGAAGGGATGGGAACTGCCGAACACCTCGGCACCGGTCTGGTAAAACTGCCGGTAGCGGCCCTTCTGAGGCCGTTCGTAGCGAAACATGGGGCCAATGTAAAACAGCCGCTTTACCCTGGCCTGCAGATCCATCCGGTGCTCAATGTAACTTCTGACAACCGACGCGGTATTCTCTGGACGAAGGGTAATACTACGGCCCTTTCGATCGGTAAACGTGTACATTTCTTTGTTGACAATGTCGGTATCTTCTCCGATTCCCCGGGAAAACACTTCTGAATATTCAAAAATCGGCGTACGGATTTCTTCAAACCCGTAGCGTCGGAACAGCTTTCGTGCCATCTCTTCGTATTTGGTCCAATTGCGTATTTCCGGGGCCAGAATGTCCCGGGTCCCCTTCACTGCCTTGATTGCCATATCGCCCCCAAAAAATTCGGATACTGTGCCGCACAGCAGGCGGCCCCTCCGGGTTTGTTTTCCTTCCGGGTTTGTTTTTCAGCCGTTAATTGTACCAGAAAAGGCGCCGCAAATGCGGAATCCCTTCATTTTTCCCCTTGATTCCGACCTTTGTCCAATTGCTTCTCCATTGAACAAAATAGCCCAAACAAGCGTATAGTTTTAGATAACAGAAATGAATGGGAGGTACATATGATCGGCACACTGTTCGGATTCGGGTTTATGCTGATGGCACTCGCTGTTGCGTTCTGGTTCTTTAAACTGATATTCAAAGCTGTATTTTTCCTGTCCGGCACCCTCATCGCGTTGATTCTTGCCGTGGCACTGTTTCCCATTTTCATTGTTGTGATCCTGGTGGGCCTCAAACTCCTGCTCCTCTTTTTCCTGCTGATTCCCATCCTCATTGCCGGCATCATCCTGAAATTCCTCCTCATCCCCTTTGCCTGAAAAGCATGCAAAACGGGGACTGGCAACCTTCGGCAGAGTCTGTGAAAAGCTGGACATCCGGCTCATCTTTGCTCATTCTCCCCAGACGAAAGGGAGAATCGAACGGGAAAACGGCACGCTTCAGGATCGTGCTGTCAATGAACTGCGCTACCACGGCATTAACAACATTGAAGAAGCCAATCAATTTTGGGAAACCACCTTCCTTCCGGACCTGAACCGGAAATTCAGCAAAGAACCCGCATCCCAAATAGATCGGCATCGAAAAGCAGACAATCTCGACATGGACGCCATATTCAGCTGGGAAGAAACACGAAAAGTCAACAACAACTGGACCATACGGTTCCAGAACCGGTATTACCAACTCAATGATCCTGCAGCGTCCCTTCCTCCGGCCAAACAGTGCGTTACGGTTCAGAAACGTTTGGATCATTCCATCCGCATCCTCTACAAGGGCCGGGAATTGCCATATAAAGTCATATCAAAGCCAACCCCGGGGCAATCTGCAATGCCAATCTGTATGAGAGTCATACGAATTGACGACTGTTACTAAAGCTTTCTCATTAGAACATCCCATCTCATCTTATTTCTTATGGCATCCCAAGGGTATTCTGTTTCTTCGCCCATACGCTCAGGAAAAAGGGTGGGGACGTAAGCCAATTCTTCGAAAGCATCCACATCAAACTGGTCCTCATCAGTCCACATATAGAATCCTTTTCTCATCAATACGTTCTTCAGCAATAGTGGGAATA
>JAADJC010000003.1:3363-11862 GCA_013151025.1 Acidobacteriota bacterium | reverse complement strand
CGGCCGGGGCTTCGGGCGCCTCCCGTTGCGGGAAGTAGAAAAAGTATTTGATTTCACGCCCCACGTGCGCCTGGAAATCGTCTGTGAAGACAAACTGACAGACACCCTGCTGAATGTAATCAAAACCGCTGCTCATACCGGGCTTCGGGGAGACGGACGAATCTTCGTCTCCCCGGTGGAAATGAGTGTTCGGATCAGCACCGGGGAGGTAAGCACCCACGACCAGTGAGGCACTGCGTGGTATTGTGCGCAGCGGCGGTGAAAGTCCGGCGGGTATAAGTGAATGACCGGAAGGGGACAGGCAGGGAGCTTCCCCGGCTCTTCTTTTCCGGTCAGAATACTTGATTCCTGATATTTGCCCCATGCGCTGCCAGCATATGGGGCATTTTTTTTATTTGACAGGAACATTTCGTGGATGTATATTGGAGTAGATGATTGAACGATTGCTCAAATGAAGAGGTGAAGAAATGACAGAAGTATGCAGGGAACATGAGGAACACCGGGATAGGATTGCCAAAGGTAAAAAACAGGTTCCGGACAGGGAAACAATTCTGGAAATATCGGATTTTTTTGCCGCGCTGGGAAATCCGACAAGGCTCGGTATTCTCTATGCCCTTTCCGGTGGGGAACTTTGCACCTGTGACCTTTCAAACATCACGGAACTGTCGGTTTCCGCCGTTTCCCACCAGTTGAGAATACTCCGGGACCGTAAGCTTATTTCTTTTCGGAAAGAGGGGAAGAATGTATTTTACCGGCTCCGGGACGCTCATGTTGTCAATGTTCTTTCCGTTGCCCTCGAACACATGGAGGAGGGTGCGGGTAATGTCTGAGCCGATAAAACTGCGCCTCGAAGGGCTGGATTGTGCCAGCTGTGCCGCAAAAATTGAAAATTCGCTGAAAAAAGAGGGCTTCTCTTCTGTTTCCGTCAACTTTGTGCGGAAAGAAGCGACGCTGGAAGGGAACATGGAAGCGGCCCGGAGGGTCATTCGGCAGGTAGAGCCCGGCATCCGGGTGCTGGACGCATCCGGTACCGGACGTGCCGCTGAGGATGAAGAATCATCCGGTACGCCCGTTGCCATGATTGCCGCTGTTCTGCTCTTTGCCGTTGGCCTTGTTTTCCGCTACGGATTTGCCGTAAACAACGTGCCCCTGCTCCTTCTGTTCAGCGTTGCTTACCTCCTTGCGGGGTGGAAAGTGCTGAGGAGTGCCTTTCTGAACGCCATCAGGGGCAATCTCTTTGATGAGAATTTTTTAATGACCATCGCTACTTTTGGTGCCTTTGCCATTGGCGAATTTCCGGAAGCGGCGGGGGTCATGATTTTTTTCATGGTCGGTGAATATTTTCAGGATCTCGCGGTGAACCGCTCCAGACGCTCCGTCCGTTCTCTTCTGGCATTGAAAGCCGATTTTGCCAACCTGATGGTGGATGGAAAGCTTGTGCGAATCAATCCCGAAGACCTCAGGCCGGGAAATCGGATTCTTGTTCGTCCCGGGGAGCGGATTCCTGTGGACGGTATTGTTGTCAACGGCTCTTCCTCACTGGACACATCCGCTCTGACAGGCGAAAGTATGCCCCGCGCCGTCGAAGAGGGTGAGACCGTTCTTTCGGGATCGGTAAACCTGAACGGATTGCTGACGGTTGACGTTACAAAAGAACTGAAAGAATCCACCATTGCCAGAATCCTGGAACTGGTGGAGAACGCCACTGCGAGAAAGGCGAAAACAGAGCAGTTTATCACCACATTTGCCCGGTACTACACCCCGGTTGTGGTGGGGCTGGCTGCTCTGGTGGCACTGGTGCCGCCCCTTTTCTTTGGAGCGGCTTTTTCCGTCTGGGTGTATCGGGCGCTGGTGCTGCTCGTCATCTCCTGCCCCTGCGCGCTGGTTCTGTCCATTCCCCTCGGCTACTTCGGCGGAATCGGAAAAGCGGCAAAAACCGGGATTCTGGTCAAAGGCTCCAACTTTCTCGACGCCCTCTCCGCCGTGTCCGTAGTGGCAATGGACAAAACCGGAACACTGACAAAAGGCGTGTTCAAAGTAACGGACGTGGTCACGAAAAACGGCTTCAGCCGGGAGCAGCTACTGAAAACCGCCGCCCTTGCCGAGGTTCATTCCACCCATCCCATTGCCGCTGCCGTCCGGGAGGCGTGGAATGGTGAAATTGACCTTGCAGACGTCCTTGAAGTGGCGGAACAGGCGGGCTCAGGCATCATCGCCCGGACAACGGACATGGAAATCATGGTGGGAAACGACCGGCTTCTCCACCGGCAGAAAATCGACCATGACACCTGCCACGTCAGAGGCACAGTGGTTCATGTAGTTATTGACAAAAACTATGCCGGCTACCTGATCATTGCGGATGAAATCAAGGAAGACAGCGCAGCCTCCGTCCGGAAACTGAAAGAGCTCGGGGTAAAAAAAGTGGTCATGGTCACCGGAGACAGCCGTGGCGTGGCGGAAAGCATCGCAAAACAGGCGGGGGTGGATGAAGTTCACGCCGAACTGCTGCCGGAGGACAAGGTGTCCGTCATTGAAAAACTTCAGCAGGAAACCGGCGGCAAGGGCAAAGTTGCCTTTGTCGGAGACGGCATCAACGATGCGCCTGTACTGGCAATGGCGGATATCGGAATTGCCATGGGCGGCCTGGGCAGTGATGCCGCCATCGAAACCGCCGACATCGTCATCATGGATGATAAGCCCTCTAAAGTTGCCGTTGGAATAAAAATTGCCCGCAGGACAAGGCGGGTTGTCACGCAGAACATTGTGCTGGCGCTCGGCATCAAACTGGTTTTTATTGCTCTGGGCATTGCCGGAGAAGCCACCATGTGGGAAGCGGTATTTGCCGATGTCGGTGTTGCCCTGCTGGCCGTTGCCAACGCCATCCGCATCCTCCGCTGAACGGCGTCCCGCCAGTCAACGGATGTTAGGTTTTAGCTGTTGGATGTTGGGTGAAGAAAAATCAGGGAAAGGGAATACGGTGCAATGCGTCGAATGCAAAATGTTGAATGTTGACTGCTGAATGGGATAAGAAGGGGGGAAAGAATCTAATAGTTGATTATCCCTTTTTTAGCCCAGTAACATCCTGTGAACGAACCCAAATACAAGCGCTTTCTTTCATTATTTGCCTGTCCCCAAAATTTCCTCAAATTTCACCAAATTGCGCCGAGATTTCCTAACGACATAAACAGAATACCGAGGTATTTTTTCTCTTCGATGCTGTGGTTCAGTTTTCGTTTTGGCCGCGTTCCCGGAGGGACTCACTCATCGGTTTCATGGGGTTCACCGAAAAAATAAACTCCACAGGAAACCTGAAAGTTTCACTGATTCGAAAGGCAAGGTCCAAGCTGGGGTTGTACTCTTCCCGTTCCAGGTATCCGACTGTTTGTACATTGACGCCAATAATGTCTGCCAGTTCTTTTCGGGACATACCCCGCTCCCGGCGCAATACTGCAATCCGGTTATAGAGTTTTCTCGTTTTCATAAAAGTTTACCGGGTACTTCCTGTTCTGTCCACGCGAGAATGGCGCCGGGCAATGTGTGGGCCAGGTAAATCAGGCTTCCGGCCAGCGGTACGGTGATGGCAAAACCAGGGTTTCCCACGAGGCGAAACAGGATTGCATGCGCCAACACAATGACAAGGCAGATAATTGTAAACCAGGCATAGGCATAGCGGAGTGCTGTATGGGTAATCTGCAGTTCCCGTTCATCCAGCGTATCCATGGATGCATGGGTCAGTTTCCAGAGTCCGGTCTGCCGGTGCAGTGGAAAAAAGGTGATGAATACGATGCAAAGCGTGGCAAGACCAACAGCATCTACAACATGATTCCTTTCCGGCTGTCCCGAGACAAGATAAAAACAGCCATTCATGATGATAAGCAATGAATAATTGATGATTACCAATGCTTTACGTGATGAAATCGTTTGCATGGCCATGATCGGTTTCCTCCTGTTTGTAAAGATTGTTGTATTAAACAACCTGTATATTGTAAATATACGCGAAAAACATAAAAAATACAACAAATTTATAAAAATTCGATGATTTTTTTCTGACATCACAAAACAGGATTCAATTAGAGCCAGTCCCTCCCACCTTAAATATAACGTCATGTGTATTATTTGCCTGTCCCCAGGATTTTCCTTTGCCCCGAATTTTCGTTGATAGAAGCCCCGGGACGCATATTCCCGGAGTTTGTGCCGTTACAAACCGTTACAGACGGGAAACCGTTGAGATATATTCCCCCTGTATCTTATTCATATAAACAACAGGCCGGGTGGCCAATCGGGGGAAAAGAATGAATAACCGAAACAGCTCTGCCTTGAGACGGAACCTTTGCTTGCGCAAAATCCGTGCTTGGGCCCGGTGCCGGGTGATACTGATGGTAATGTTGGCATCGGTCAGTGCTGTGTATGCGGCTCCCGTTTACCAGACCATTCAGGTGATTCCCCATGTTGCTTCTGATTCTCTGTGGGAAACGCTGTTGGAAACAATGAATGCTTCTGCCGGGGAGGTCACATATTACTTGTGTGCCTATAATGATTCGGGGATTGAGATTGCATCACAGAAAGTTACTGTTCCCGGTTTCGGGTTATTGCATTCCCGTGTTCGTGATTTGTTTGGTGATGTTTCAGGCAATATCAAGACAATTCGCATTCAAACTGAAGAAGATTTACGGGGCAAGTTATACACTGCGCAACGTTTTATGTTTCACAATCAGGATGAGCAGGCCGGAGTCATGATTGGTTTGCCTGAAGCCCGCGCGCGGCTTTCTGTTCCGCATATTACAGAGCGTGAGCCCTGGTGGACGGGGAACGCATTGATAAACATTGGTAATGAAGCGGTTAATGTTTTTTTTAAAGATGCGGACGGGAAATACGATTTGGTCTGTGAAAACATGTTGCCGGGTCAGGAGTACGCATTTTTGTATCGTGACCTGGCGGGAGAACATCGGACAGGCTCCGGTGATTTGTTTGCGTTCAGTACGGATGCGCATCTGGATGAGCAGGGGCAGGTTGTGGGCGGGCATCTGGTCAATGCGTTGGCCGGTGAAGTGGTTTATGGCATGCGTCCGACTGAACAATTTGAAGAAGTCGGTTATGGCTTTTCCGAATCATATCAGTTACGTGGCCAGATTGTTAATGATACGGGTCAGATGATTGCCCATAATTTTGCTGCGCGAGATTATATTCCCTTAGAGCAGATTCCCGCAATGCGTGACTTGTATCGTGATACGGGAGAATGGGATGGGTTTGCTTATCGCAATGTGACTGATCATGATCAATTGCTTCGGGTGCGTCATTATGATCGGGATGGACAGCTCTGTTACTTAAACGGCTCAAAAGAAATTGTTCTGAAAATCGCCGCAGGCTCCCGTTTGGCATCTGTTCCCGGGGATATTGGTGTTGAAACGGGTCGCGGCGGATTTGTGGTGTTGGATGTTGTGGACAGTGAAGGGAATACTGTCAATGATATCGGTGATGCGCTTTATCTGAACGGTGATTTGGAAGATAATCATGGCCGTTCGGTGTTGGGCGGGGGAGATGTGCCGACGAATTTAATGCAGAGCAGGTATTTGTGTGTGCCGGTTAGCTTTGATGCGCACAACAGTGCGTTGATAAGCTTATTTAATCCGACTGATGAGGAAGTACATTTTGCTTTTTCTGCGGAAAATGCGGCGGGAAATGAAGAAACTGTCGGGACAGGTGAACTCACATTGCCGGCAAAAGGAACATATCAAACAGACCTTTCTTCCGGTTTTTTCCCTGTGTCGGATTCATTTAACGGGATAGTTCTGGTAAAAGCGGATAACGGCACATTGGTTGGAGTTGTGAATCGTTATACGATTACAGACAATAAAAAAACGACAAATGCCGATGGACTGGTATTGGCGCCGTGTAACGATCCATACGGCAGATATATGTTAGAAAATTTAGAGCTCAACGGAGAGACTGCGGATTCATTGGAAGCCCCGGCCGGTACGGAAAATACCATTGTTGTTGATTATCACACATTGGCGGGGGAAAACAGGGTTCGGGAAATCCGGCTGTATGTGGACGGCAAAGCGGAAAAAACATACACACCGACAAATCCGGCGTTCAGCGGTCAGGCAGATTTTGTTTATACTTTTGACACACCGGGAAGCCATACCCTTGACATCAGGTTGTTTGCGGATGACTGCAATGACATACCGGACGCCCACCTGGAGAAAACCGTAACCGCCTCCAACACGGTAAAGCAAGCGATAACGGGGCTTGTTGCCATGGGAAATCCCGTCGGTGCGCTCAATTACGAAGATCCTCTCAAAGAAGTCAAAATCCATCCCGCTGTCTACTCCGGAGTTGTCATCAATGCCGTTTGGATGTACCTGGAACCCCAGAAAGGGGCCTACGACTTTTCAACCATCGATAATGCCCTGGATGAAATCGCCGAATACAACAGGCAATATCCCGAGCATCCGATTTCTGCCAAATTGCGAATATTCGGCGGCGCCGTCGCCCCGTCCTACGTTAAAGAACTGGGCGGTGGGCCTGTAACGGTGCAGCCAAGCCGGGGCCCCAGCGTTGAAATCGGGCTCTTCTGGACAGACGTATACGGCGACAGATTTGCGGCATTGTTGGCGCAACTCGCGCTTCGCTACGACGACAACAAACTATTGAGAGAAGTGTGCGTGAGCACGGCCGCATCATTGACGGCCGAACCGTTTATTGCCCCGCTGAACAGGGAATCCAATGCGGCACTCCGGGAAAGGGGATTCACGGATGCCCTGTACAAACAGGCCATCAGACGAGCACTGGACGACTACAAAGTATGGAAATTGACAGCTATTGATTTCCCGTTTAACGTATTCAATTGCACTGACAACGGATGGTTTTTGGATGTGGAGTTCACAACAAATCTGATGCGCGATTTCAGAGCGCAATACGGGGAGCGTGCCGTCATTTCAAATCACGGGCTGATTGATCCGTTGACAGAAGGAGACGCCTTAATTTATCCCACGCTGCAGGAACTCGGAGCGCCAATTGCCTTCCAGACACGCGGCCCGGAGGTGGACTTCGATTCCACAATCAAACTCGGATTCGAATACGGGATGACTGAATTTGAAGTATGGGAGACAATAGAAGCCGGCGGATGGGCCGACATTTCCTATGATACGCTCAAAAAATGGGCCTCGTTGTTTCCCGCCGACCAAAAGTGAACCATACGGCTTGCCAAAACACGCCGCTGATCACGCCTTGCAGGCCATCCCCAACTTTTTGCTCCGCTTCACAATTTTCCTGTCCCCCGATTGCCTCGAATTTTCTCCCTGTTCGCAGTTTATGATATCCAATGCATTGTGTTCTTTGTAACAGTCCACTTGCAATTCTTTTTCTCAAGAACGTAGGTGTTTCCTGGTAGATTCAAGTTGCAAGTGCACCACTTGGTACCCCACTAAGGAGAAAACCAGATGACTGTCCCCGGTAAACCATGACCGGTCTCATCCCGGATAACGATAACGTTGTTGGAGCTATGAAGGTCAATACCTACGAAAAATTTCATTTCCCACCTCCTGATCAGATTTGTTTCCAGTTTACCGCGTCGGTCCACTGGCATCATCTCAGGCCTTGGGGATGATAATCACAATACTAAACTTTCTTGTCAAGGGGTGAATTCCAATTCAAAGTGTGCCACATTTCTTTTTGGCAATTACCGATAAAATACATGGGACCATGTCCCAAACTTGACCTGCTCTCATCCTTTACATCCTTTATAATTGAGCTGATTTTATGGCATTGTTCTTTTCTCGATGAAACAAATGTGCTAAAATAACGACTCATGGAACTACCGACTAAATGAATATGATGATCGGTTACTTCGTGCCCGCTCATCGGCCGGCGGATTACCATCCACTTGCTGCGGGCGCTTTGTGCGGTTGTATGCGCAGGCCGTTAGCTGCACAAAAATTGATAGGTATTGAAAAAAGTAATGTTATGTTTAAAAGGAATCAAATTATTCTATCATTAAAGCCTTCAATTGACACAAAATAATAAAGGAAAGGATGTAAAGTTTGAACAATACCTATAATAATAATAAGAATGAACTGATAAGCACAGCCGTACTCCTCGCAGCCGGTACAGGTTCCCGCTTGTATCCTCTAACACAACACATGCCTAAATGCCTCACACTGGTTAATGGGGTTTCCATACTTGAACGGCTGATCTTCTGTCTGAATCAATATAGGTTCAAGCACCTGATTGTGGTCACAGGATATATGGAAGACCGAATTCGGGAGGTTCTGGGAAATCGGAGGGGCAGCATGGAGATTGATTATATTTTCAGTCCTCTTTATGAGACGACCAATAATGTATATTCGCTATGGATGGCCCGTAGAATTATCAATGATCCGTTTCTGCTGATTGAGAGTGACCTTGTTTTTGACACATCTCTGCTGGATGATATGCTTTATCCTGACAGAATTGCCGTTGCGCCGATGTTGCCCAAGATGAACGGAAGCACCGTAACAG
>JAADJC010000003.1:0-3341 GCA_013151025.1 Acidobacteriota bacterium | reverse complement strand
CGAAATTCCATAACGGTGTCGGATCTTTGGATGAAATCAGATACAAGACTGTAAATATTTACAGTCTTTCACTCTCTTCATGGCATCGTATTTCAGAAAAACTGGATCAATACATTTCAGATGGCATGGTAAACGTTTATTATGAAGCCGTATTTGCGGCAATGGTGACTGATGGCACTCTCTCTTTTCAAGCAGTTTCTTTTGACAACAAGCCCTGGTATGAAATAGACACAATTGCGGATTTGGCAGAGGCTGAGAAATCCTTTTCGGCAGGGCCTCTTTTCAAGAAACACGAAGGGCTGAAAATTGTGCACCCTGTTATTGAATCGAATATTCCCCAAAATAAAATCAGGATGAATTCAAAGGAACTCTAAATGGAGCAGTATGATTATGAGACTCAGACGCAAAAATACGAATTCATCTCCGGGCAGCATGGCGGTTACTATCGCCATGATTTCACAGACCATGCATACCTTTATAATCTCTATTTCCCGCCAGATGCGGTTTTTACCAGCTTTAAAAATCAAATCCGCAATATTGTTCTGAACTACCCGGTTGCGCAGCCTGCCCTTGCCGGTCTTATCGGTAAACTGATCAGTCAACCTGCTGAAAGAATTGTCGTGGGAAACGGCGCTGCCGAACTTATCAAAATTGTATCAGGTCACATATCCCGCAAGTTGATCGTTCCGGTACCCTCCTTTAATGAATACGCGAATGCGGCGCCGTCAGGCCGGTGTGTTGAATTTGCGCTTGAATTTTCATCCTTCAGTCTGGATGTGGATAAGCTTGCTGCTGAAGCAATCAGGATTAAAGCGGATGTGGTTGTTGTGGTAACACCTAATAACCCCACATCAATGCTGATTCCCAAGTCAGATATCATACATCTTGCGCAGAAACTTGCAAGTCATGACTGTATGCTGATTGTCGATGAATCCTTCATGGATTTTGTTCAAAATCCGAATCTGACAACCTTGGAATATGAAATAGAACGTTACCCCAATATGGCAATTTTTAAAAGCATGAGCAAGGCATACGGCATCTGCGGCCTCAGGATCGGTTATATGCTCACCGCAAATTCTGCATTTGCCAAAGCTGTACGAAAAGGCGTACCTATCTGGAATATTAACGGATTTGCCGAAGAGTTTTTGCGGCTGTTGCCGGATTATCGGCAGGAGTTTGTCGAAAGTTGTAAGCAGGTACGGATCGACAGCGACAATCTGTATAAAAAGCTCTGTGCTGTGCAGGGAATGATTGTTTACAAACCCGATGCAAACTTTGTTTTCTGCCGCCTTCCTGATTATTCGCAAAGCGCTCCTGTGGTCACACGGAAATTATTTGTCAAGCATAACATATATATAAAACACTGCCAGGGCAAAACCCTTCCGGATTCCGACCGTTATATCCGTATTGCCAGCCGCACCGAAACAGAGAATTGCAAATTGGTTGAAGCATTGATGGATATTATCGACTCAGGCAAAAAGGAAATATTGTAATGAAAGATTCATCATATCAACAATCACATCAGACCGGAATGCTCACTTTTGCCGGAGACCTTCCAAACATCTGTTCCCTTGCAGGACTGCTATGTGCGCTGCTCGCTATATACTACGCCGTTCTGGGTAATTTTCCTGTTGCGATAATCGGAATGATCTGGTCTGTTTTTTTTGACTGGGGTGACGGAATCATTGCCCGCCGGATGAAGCGACGAACTGATGAATATCGGGCTTTCGGGGCACAACTTGACTCGTTGATAGATATTGTAAGCTTTGGAATCTGCCCGGCTGTTCTTCTCCTTAGTTATGGAGAATTCAGCCCCTGGTTCCTGCCCGGAGCATTCGTAATTCTCGCCGTCAGTGCAATACGGCTGAGTTATTTCAATGTTTTCGGACTGATTGATGATTCGACTTATATGGGATTAGCACTTGACAACAATGTCATCATTCTTGCTTTTGTCTTTCTGTTTGAAGGTATTTTCAGCCGGACGATTTTTTCAGTCATGTTATATGCCATGTGTATATGTTTGGCTGTCTTGAATGTAGCACCAATTCGAACGCCCAAGTTTACCGGAAGATGGTTTTATATTCTTACGGTTTATACTCTCGTATTGACAGTCATATATGGCTGGATACTGTGGAGCGGATTTTAATAAAATCACAACAATTATCAACTTGGGAAAAGGGGAAAAGGTATATGACCGATGATCACTCTATGAACCACCATGACTCCGCCGAACAACAGATCGACGATGTGGCCGTCAAGCGATATTTTGATAGTATAAGGGGCGGAACAGCATCTAGTGTCAGCATGATGGCCCATGAACATAATCTCCCTGCCTGTGCGGCAGAGTATCGACTACACAAAGAGATACGAACTATCAGCGATTGGCTTGATTCGGTGCGTGACTCGGGGCGAGTACTTGATGTTGGCTGTGGTGCAGGTACCTGGACGGAAATCTTCGCCGGACGATATAAGACAGTCACAGGAATTGAGCAAAGCAGCTCGATGTTAAAGGCTGCCATAGAAAGGATAGCTCATATACCCAATGTTAAGATACTCGGAGGTGACGCTCGGCATGACCTTCCGGAAGGTCCCTTTGATATGATCTTTTTGGGTGGTTTGTGTATGTATATGAACGACAGTGATGTTATTGCGCTGCTCCGTTCTTTGAAAAACCGTCTTATTGAAGGGGGAACGATTATCCTTCGTGAATCGACTGTGCATCAGGGAGTATCCCTGTCACAGGGTAAGTATCAGGCAGTCTATCGAAGTGTGAATCGGTACCGTCAATTGTTCGACAGGGTGGGTTTATTTAGTATTGAAGTGCGTCGGAACTACGGTTACACCAATTTAGTGACAGCAGAAGAGTTGGTTAATCTGCGTCGCAGGTGGCTGCCATTTTTACCCGGGAATTCTACCACGCTTGGTTCCCTGACGTGGTGGGCACTCAGATTGACTGCGCCGATAACTTTCTGGGTATTGCCGCAAATACTTTCCCGGCTCAACATCCCATGGCCCAGATTACAAAACCACTTCTTCAGACTCCGCATTGAGTAAACCGGGGACAGTCATCTTGTTATTGACATGACTGGAAACATTCGATAGAGTCATTTTATGGCACGGACAGCAAGAATTGTGATCCCCGGAAAACCACATCATATTATTCAGCGGGGAAATAACAAACAAGACGTATTTTTGAGCAATCAGGACCGGACAGCCTACCTGAGATTTTTGAAAGAGGAAAGCAATCGTCATGGCCTGCATGTCGTTGCTTTCTGCCTCATGAGTAATCATATTCATATCGTTGGAATTCCGGAAGAAGCGGAAACTCTCCGGAAGGCTAT
>JAADJC010000048.1 GCA_013151025.1 Acidobacteriota bacterium | reverse complement strand
GGCTCATTTCCCCTGCTGTCCGGGTAATTCGGCCAACCGCAATTCGTTCAAAACCTATGGATGTAGTTCCAATCAGTCCCAGGAATGCCAGCAGCAGAATTGCCATGGAAATGAAAGTGGCCTTATACAAAACCCCAAAAAGAGACCGTTTCAATTCCACCCGAAGTGCGAATATGTTCCGATGATAGTAGTCCTTGACCGGAAACACAACATTCAATTTCATCCCCTCTCGGGTCACAATTATGTCTTTCGTTTCCTGAGCTCCGAAATCAAAGGTTTTGGCATCTACTATTACCAGTTTCTCCCGCACCATCTCACCTATATGGTTTATAATACTGGCATCTATGCGTCTGCCCATAATCAGGAATCCATTGCTTGGACCGGATTCATCACTCCTGTGTATTGGGTTTGCGCTGATAAAAACCGGACCTTTTTTTGAAGGAAACAACCCATGGATATGATGTACCTTCAAATTGAGAATGGTCTTTCGAATGTTCGGATCAATACTTCCATCAATTACTTCTGGTCCATCAGATGTACCTACCTTGATTCGTGAGAAAATGGGATGGTGATTTTCGTCATATACACCGACGCAGTCTATGTGGAAAGAGTAGAAAACATCATCGGGTATCGCTTCTTTTGCAAATTCGGGAGTCCAGTTATCGACAGCCTTGTACATGGCATCCCAGTTGGACCAGTCTGTATTTAAGGAAACCAGATCCTTCAGGCTGCTTTCCAGTGCGCCTTTTACCTGCAGCACAACCTTGCGGGCAAACAAATTCTCCTGTCGACGAAGGGACGGGAGAAGAAATAAACTGAGCACTATGACATGAATGATCAGGAAAATAAATGTAACCGCACCCATCAGTATCATGATTTTGTGTTTGATAGGTCGTTTCCGTGCCACCGTTTTTATACCTGTTTGTTTCGTTACGTCATCAACCTTATTCATTCAACTCTCCCAGATAGTGTCGGAAGTATATCATAGCCGGTATTTCCTTTTCACCCTTCCCGGAACAAGACATCCGCACAAAATCAAGACGATGGTCTTGTAAATCTATAAAATAAAAGGAGAAATAAGGTCAGTTCAAGTTCCCGAAAAGAAAACCAGATGCGAACTTTCACTCTCTATTTGTAACTTAACATTCAACATTTATCATTCAGCATTCGGCACAATGCGCCGCAGCCCAACTCTCTGATTCTTCTACCATCTATCAACTAACATCCAACATCTACCATCCGGCGCATTGCGCCGTTAGTGGCTGGCGGCAGAAGAGGCAATAACAGCAGTGGTGATGCTGATCATGATAGCAGCCTGAACTGCCTGAACGGCTTCGGATACGGCTTTTCCTACGATTTCGCTGTCACCCGGCTCCTGTTCCAGTTGCTTGAACCTCACTTTTACCTGCTTTCGCTTGTCTTTTCCGAACACTTCATCTGAAAGATTGCAGGCTTTGACCAGATTCAAAATCATCCGCGTTTCCATTGATGGAGAATTTCCCTCTAAAACAGTGTGTTTCAACTGTTCCCGGACTTTTAGTTCCGGCAATGGATTTGCTGTCGGATATCGAACCGAAGGGAAAATGCTCAGTATTCGCTTTTTCTCCAGGCGTAAAATTCCGGACAGCACCAGACGATCCGCAATTTTGTGCCGGAGTTTCCTCATTTTTGAGGCTAACCGGGGTACCCAGTATTTCATTGGTTTCAGCTTCCCGGCCTTTGCCGCAAGTATTGTTAGAACTTCATCGTGGAGAGGGTCGCCTGAGGGCGTGGCGTTTTGAACGACCAGCTTTCCATCTCGGATATCAATCCTTTCATCCATAGTCAATTCTAAAAGCAGGGCACCGGCAAGTCCGAAATCTACCGCCATGCCAGCTTTGGACACAACTGTTCCTTTTTCATCCTTCAATGCCAGCAGCAACAGTTGTTCACTCAATGTCAATTTCATAATACCCCCCCCCTTCGGGTGGTGAGTGAAAGTGCGAGTGCATGAAGGAAAGCAATAAGTTGTCAACTCTTTGATTTCACTCAACCTTATTTTTACTTATCTTATAACAACGGCAGTGCCGTAGGCCAGAATTTCCGCCGCGCCCTTCATAACCATCGAAGTGCCGAACCGGACGTTCAGTACCGCGTTGGCACCCATTTCTTTCGCATTTTCTATCATCCTATCCAGGGCCTGCTCCCGGGATTCGGCAATCATCTTGGTGTACTCGGTCACTTCGCCGCCAATGACATTTCTGAGGACTGCCATAATGTCTTTTCCCACCGCCCGTGCCCGAACAGTGTTGCCCCGGGCCATGCCCAGCACTTTTTCAATCTCTTTTCCCGGAATAAAATCTGTTGTCACAATAATCATCGTCGAACCTCCCTGTACCGTTCATTTTTTCTGTGAAATAACTGTTCCCGTATAACCGACACCAGCAGAATCGCCAGCCCGCCACCGATAAAGAGCACCCCCCATTTGATCAGGGGCGGCACTGTGGGATCAGCCAGCATTCCCTCTACCAGCCGGTAAAAACCGAAGAACAGCAGGACAATCGCGCCGAGGGAAAAGAGCATCCAGCCCAGCCGCCGTTCCATCCGGTTGTAGATGCCGGACCAATAGCCGTCCCAGAGTTCGTCCGGCGGGTCGGGAAGGCGCAGTGGCGCCAGCATCTCTTCCATTTTCCGGAATTCTTCCAGCTCGTGACGACAGCTTTCGCAGCTTTCCAGATGTGCTTCCAGTTCCGCCACTTCCACTGCCGGCAGCTCGCCAGCCACGTAGAGGGGGATTTTTTCCTGTACTTCCTGATGGTTCATCATAGTCCCTTCTCCTGCAGCAATTCTTTCAGCTTCTTCCTGGCATAAAACAGCCCGGACATCACACTGCCGATGGGCTTTTCCAGAATGTCCGCAATTTCCCGGTAGGAGTAGCCCTGGTAGTAGCGCAGGTTCAGGATTTCCCTTGCATTCTCCGGCAGTGCCGCGATGCATTCCCGAACCAGACGGGCCCGGTCCAGGTCAATTTCAGCGCTTTTCAACCCGAACACGCCTTCAATGGAAACTTCCGCCAACTGTTTCCGTTTACGCAGGAAGCTGAGACAGCGGTTTTTCAGAATCCGGTAAAACCAGGGGAAGAAGGGCCGGTCCAGATCAAATTTTTTCAGGTTCCGGTAGGCGCGGATAAAAGCCTCCTGGGACAGGTCATAGGCATCCTGTTCGTTTCGCACAATCGTATAAGCCATGAGAAAAGCCCGCTTCCGGTACCGTTCCACAATCCCGGAAAACGCTTCCTTGTCGCCGGCCAAAACCGCCTGGATGCATGCATTGTCCTCTACTGGCACAGGCACTTTCTCCTTTCCGATTCTTCTGACCCGAATCGGGGGGCTGAATCCCACCCATCCGGCACAGGTCCGGGACGTTCCCATTTCACTGCTACCGTTCGATATCTTTGTACCGCTCATGATTCCGGAAAAAAAGCTGTTCCCGGAACACGGAAATCAGCAGCACCACCAGTCCGATTGCCACACCCAGTACAGCCAGTTTGTAGCCAATCGGCATTGACACGTCCGCCGCAAGGGAATAAAACCCCTCCAGCAGACTGTCAAAAATCAACAGGACCGCTCCGACAGCCAGCAACACCCCCCCTGTAAACCGCTCAATCCGTCCATAAGTGGAAAGCTTATGGTTGCTCAGCTTCTTGTTTTCAGGTGCCATGTTTCATTCCTCCCACTATTTTATCACGTTCGCAATTTAGTTACGCTGTCAGGACATGTTTTATTCAAACCGGGGAGAGAAAGATATGGTAAAATTTTGTCAACATTTTGCAAAAATCGCCAAGGGGGATATATGAAATTGCGATTTCTATTTATTTTGGTTACAGTGTCGCTTTGTTTTGCTCCAGCCGTAAGCTCCGGACTTTCGGGAACCTATGTATCACAGGCAGGGCAGGTGACCCTGACCCTGGTGATACGTGACAATGGGAACGGAAGTGTCTCCGGTTCTTTAACCAGTTCATCCACCGGCCAGCCCATGCAACTTTCCGGCCGGAGTGACGGCAGTTCCTGCAATGGTACTATCACCGGTTCCGGCGGCGCCATCTTTTTTGAAGCCATGAAACAGGGAGGCGGAATGCGGGTGATTCTGATTCAACCGGACGCCAAAGGAATGCCGGACTACAACAAAGCCCAGGAACTGATGTTCAAGCAAAGCGGTGGTACTCCCTTTGGGGGGAGCGGAGGCGGGGGAAACCCCCTGGCCGGCCGTAACCATGGTGCGGGCAATCCACTGGCGAAGAGAACTGCGTCAGATCCCCTCTCGGGAACCTACAGCGGAGGCGGACTAAAGCTGACGCTGAACGGAAGCGGAGGCTCTTACACCGGCACGCTGATTTACAATGGCACCAGCTACCCGGTTTCCGCCAGTGGCAGTGGGAATCAACTGAAGGGCGTATTTCGAGGCAGTTCAGACCAGTTTCCCTTCTCCGGGAGCCTTCAGGGAAACACCCTGGCTTTTCTGACAGGCGGCACCTCTTACCGGCTGACAAAACAGGGGAACCGAATGCCGACCAATCCCCTGCAGAAAAGCGGGGGAACGTCTGCAGGCGCGAGTGCAATGCCAGCGGGCAACATGGTTGTCAGTCGGGAATACGGCTTTGCCTTTCAGCCCCCGGCCGGATGGGTCGCCAGGGTGAATCCCGGGGCCGGGTATATCCTGAATTCCCGGAACCGAATGGGTGTTATTTTAGTTTCCCATCACATGTATACAAGCCTGGACAAAATGAGAACAGAAGCTGCCGGCGGATTAATTGACCCGAAATCCAATGTTCGTCTCATTCCTGAGGGCGGATTTGAGCCGGTGGGAAACAACGGATTCGGCGGTCCCCTTGCGGGAACCCTCCAGGGAAATCAGGCCAAAGCATATATTCTGGGGATGATCTCTCCCTACGGCGGCGGCATCACCATCCTGGTGGCGGTACCACCGGAAAGGTACACCCATGAATACCCTGGGTTTGCCAAACAGATTGCGACATCCGTCCGGTTTTCTCAACCTGTCTCTGCAGAACAATAGAAGGGTAGGAGTAAGGGGCCTGCGGCGCGTTGCGCCGAATGTTAAATGTTGGATGATAGATTCTTTCCCGGCAACTCTGAGAGTTTATCTCTCAAAATATCGTTACTATCATAAGAATCATCGGGTTAAGATTTGAATGGGAATTATCGCTTAAATTTCCGTTTACGAACCCGCACCACCGCCACAGGCGGTAGTGCGGAAGCAAAAATAAAAGCAAGCCCCTTTGTGCAAGCTCAGCGTCTCACTTTCATTTTTGGTTAGATGTTAAGTGTTGAGTGCCAGGACATCGTGGACAGTTTTTTGTACCACCACATCGAGGACACTCAACAACTATGTCCCTGTAATTCTATAAAAGAGTTTAGCAGCAGCAGAGCCTGTGGGGATGTGGGAAACGTGGAGTGAAGCGGAATGTTTTCCATATTTCCACAGGGAAACAAACTTGGTGTTCACAGAATGACGTGAAACTATGCCATTGTCAGATGACTTTTGTTATCGATGTGGTGGCACTCGACACTCAACATTCAACACCCCGGCACGAAGTGCCGGAATGTGTCCACGTCAAAGAGGCCCCGGTCGGTAAGTTTCAGGTGGGGGATAACTTCCAGCGCCATAAATGAGAGAGTGGCATGGGGACTTCGCAGTGTTGTTCCCAGTTTTTGCGTTTGCAGCGTCAGTTTACTCAGTTTTACCGCCAGTGTGTCCGGGTTGTCGTTTGATACAATGCCTCCCACCGGCAGCGGAACGGTGCGGATGTTTGCTCCGTCTGTCACGGAAAGGCCGCCATTTGCGGTAATCACGGCTTCAATTGCAAGGCGTATTGCTCCATCGTTCGTTCCCACCGCAATAATGTTGTGGCAGTCGTGGGCAAGCGAGGATGCAATAGCACCCCGTTTCAGCCCGAATCCGTGGATTCGGCAGGCGGCACGGCTTCCGTGGCCGTAGCGTTCCATTACCACCAGTTTCAACAAGTCCCGTTCCGGCACATATTCAGGCAGGGTTCCGTCCACTTCCAGTTTTCCGGTGATCAGGGAGCCGTCCGTAACATCAATGGCGATTCCCCTCGCATTCCGGGAAATTTCCGGTACCACAACCGGTGTTTTAAGGGAAATGGAAGCGGCGAGAAACGGCGGAATCTCCGGTTCGGTTGATGTCTGATCTTCAAGGAGCTTTCCTTTAACAATGACCTGTTTTACCCTGTAATCCTTTCCGTTGTCAAAAAGCACCAGATCGGCGCGAAACCCCGGCCGGATTTCCCCGGCGTGGGCGATGCCATAGTAGGACGGGCCGTTAAAACACGCGGCTTTCAACGCGTTTATCGGCTGTACGCCGAGGCGCGCCGCTTTTTTCAGGTGAAAGTTGATATGCCCGGTGGCAAGGATGTCGTTTAAGGCCTTATCGTCGGTGCAGAACATGATTTTGTCCGGGAATTCGTCCAGAATCCGGTAGGCGTCATCTTCCGTATGTTCAGCGGAGCCTTCCCGCAAAAAGACATACAGCCCCAGCTTTATTCGTTCTGTCAATTCACTGTAACGGCTGGTTTCGTGGTCATCTTCGATACCTGCGGAAAAGTAATTTCGAAGTTCGATTCCGCTGAGTCCGGGGGCGTGGCCGTTAACCCGTTTTCCCCGCTCCTTCGCCGCCTGAATCATGGCCATAACGGTTTCGTCCCGATTCAGCACAGCGGGGACGTTCATCAGTTCCCCCAGGGATACCACAGCCGGCTCATTCAACAGCGTGGCGATTTCCGTCAGCCCCAGCTTTCCCCCGGAGGTGGCAAAGGGGGTGGCGGGTACACAGGAGGGAACGGCAAAATGGATGTCGCCGGGCGCGGATTCGGCATCCTTCATGAACCAGCGAAGGCCCCGGATGCCTCCGACGTTGGCGATTTCGTGGCAGTCCGCCACGGCGTGTAAAGTGCCGTGCCGTGCCACCACCTCCCCGAACCGGGCAGGTGTTAGAAGGGAGCTTTCGATGTGAACATGGGCATCCATGAATCCCGGTGCCAGGATGCCGGTTTCCCCGTCAATCACGACGGCATCGGTTTCCGGGAGAGGTGTGCTGGAAACTGCGGCAATCCGCCCGTTCTGGATGCCTACATACCCCGGAACCAGTGCATTTTTTCGGAAGTCGGGGATATAAACATTTTGAAAAATAATATCCATCTCACAGATTCCCAAGATAGATAAACCGGATGACGAAGAACCGCATCAGTACCCAAACCGGGATGGAAACCTCCTGCCAGCACCCGGTGAAGAGTTTGGACAAGGGGTAGAGGATGAAGCCCACCGCGATACCGGTGGCAAAGCTGTAGGTAAAGGGAACAGCTTCGGTTAAATCACTCCAGGAAATTCGTGTGGCGGATTTCATCATCATGGCCCCGACGATGATCAGCGCCGGGACGCTGGCAAAGGCGGGGAGGGATTTCGCAATGGTCTTAATTTTCACCGATGTCCCGCTCTCCACCAGATGAAACCAGTTTTCAAGCAGCTGTGCTACTTTCGTCATGCCACCCGTCTCCGTGAACTCAGATGTTCTTTGTGTGGATTTCCTGGGTGGGGAAAGCCATTTCCAATCCTTCCTTCGCGAATGCCGCCAGAACTTTCAGGTTCAATTTGGTCTGAACACTAAAAATATCTGCAGACTTTTCAATCCAGTAAATGAGCTTAACGTTCAGAGAAAAATCGCCGAACCCTGTAAATGCGGTGGTGATTTTTTCGCTGTCCACCCCCGCAGTTTCCCTGGCGATTTTCTCAAGCAGCAACAAGGCCCGGCTGATTTTCCCTTCATCCATGTCATAGGTCAGGCCCAGGTCCAGCGCCACTTTTCTTGCCGGTTCCGAGGAAATATTCTCCACAACATTATTGGAAATTTTTGAGTTGGGAATGGTCACCAGCCGTCCTGCCAGTGTTCGGAGTCTTGTGCTTCGAATGCCGATTTCTTCCACTGTGCCGTCATATCCGTCCACTACCACCCGGTCCTGGATGGTGAAGGGTTTATCTACAAAAATCGTGAATCCGCCAAAGAGATTGGCTACCGAATCCTGGGCTGCCAACGCGAACGCCAAACCGCCGATGCCCAGGCCGGCTAAAAGCGCGCCTACATCGTACCCGGCGTTATTCAACGCGATAATCACTGCAACACCCCATACCGTGAACTTGGCCCCCTTTCTTATGATTGGCAAAAGCTGGTCATCCAAATCGCCCTCGGTCTTTGCCACCAGTGGAGCCAGGTACTCTTCCACCAAAGCGTCCAGCACCCGGGTAATGGACCAGGCGATGGCAAAAATAATCAGAAAATAATAGCCGGTGGCAATCCAGCGATGGACCGCTTTGGACATTTCAAGTGTCGCCAGTCCGTACCAGACACCGATAATGATGACCGAAAACACAACCGGTTCTTCCAGCATATCCACCAGAATGTCGTCAATCCGGGTTTTGGTTTTTGCTGTGAGTTTCTTGATTACATTGCCGAACGCCCAGTACAGAAGTTTTGCCAGTAAAACAGTACATACAATAATGCCAGCGGCAATCAGCCACTGCTTGACCGTGTTGCCGTAATACAGCTTTCCGGTAAAAAAATCCATTTCTAACTCCTCTCCTTTTCTTCATGTCAAGCCGAAAACCGAATCCGGCATGTCAATAGTATCTGAAAAGAATCATAAACAAAAAACACAAAACTGGCAAGAAGGACGTTGAACCGCCTCCCATCTGGCCTTGCAGCGGGAAAGTTTCGTCGAACGAAAACGAAAAATGCGTCCGATTCCGCGAAACATCCGTTGAACCCCTTTCAATAGTTGATAGTATAAAAACCGGGGCCGGTCCTTTGCTTTCAC
>JAADJC010000052.1 GCA_013151025.1 Acidobacteriota bacterium | reverse complement strand
TCGGCGGCGGCGTGAAATACGGCATCGAGACGTTCAGGCATGGCGTTTCGCAATGAATCAATGTTGGTTATGTCTCCTTCCACCGGTGTGATTTCCGCTTTTTGAAGGGGGCGGGTATCTGAGCTTTTTCTGTGCAGGGCGGTTATTTCCCATCCGTTTTCCACAAGGAGTTCCACGAGATGACGCCCCAGAAACCCTGTTCCACCGGTTACAAAAGCTTTCATGATTTAAACTCCTGTTTTATTTTGCTGCTCCAAAGTATACCATTTTCAAAATGGCGTGATTTGTGACTCGTAACTTGTGATTTGTGAAGAAAGAGAGAGGGAAAAGGCAATGAGATTCCCATTCCCCCTTTTCTTTTCTTTCCCTTTCTCTGCAAGTCACAAGTTACAAATCACAAATCACGGTTACGAATGATTCCGCCACAGGCGGAATTATTCGTGTCGAAGCGCATCAATGGGATTCAACCGGGCGGCTTTTTTCGCCGGATAAAAGCCGAAGAAAATACCCACCGCGCCGGATACACCGAATGCCATCATGACAATCTGAGGCTGAATCATTGCTGTAAGGTCAGTGAAGTGGTTTAGAATGGCGCCAACGCCGTAGGCGATGCTAATCCCGATAATGCCCCCGATCAAACTTAAAACCACTGCTTCGGTGAGAAAGTGGACAAGAATGTCGCTTTCCCTTGCCCCCACTGCCAGCCGGATGCCGATTTCTCTTGTCCTTTCGGTAACGGAGACCAACATGATGTTCATGATGCCGATTCCTCCGACCAGCAGCGAAACTGCCGCGATGGAGCCAAGGAGCAGGGTGAGGATATGGGCGGCACTGGCCGCAGCTTCTGTGATTTCAGCCTGGTTGCGAATGATAAAGTCGTTGTCTTCGCCCGGCTTGATTTTGTGGGCGTCACGGAGAAGTTGGGTGAGCTCTTCCTGAGCGGCTCCGATGTCTTTGGTGGAAATGGCAGATGCCATCATGTAGCTGATGTAGCGGCCGCCCTTCAGTCGATACAGTACCGTGGTGGAGGGTGCCAGCACTACGTCATCCTGATCCATGCCACGGGGGTCCTGCCCTTTTTCAGCCAGGACGCCAATTACGGTGAAGGGCGTGTTGTTGATGCGGATGCGTTCCCCTACTGGGTTGGAGTCGGGGAAGAGGTTTTCCTTGACGGTCTGGCCGATTACGGTGACTTTGGCCTTGGCCCGAACATCTCTTTCAGTGAAGAAAGTGCCGCTTTTCAAAGACCATGCCCGAATCTCAAGGTAAGAAGGATCCACACCATATATTCTGCTGTTCCAGTTGCTGTCCCCGCCTATGATCTGTCCACCGGAGCCGACAATTGCAGAAATCCCGGCGGTGAGAGAAGATTCTTTCTGAAGCTTACGGGTATCCGCCAGTGTGAACCGGTTATAACTGCCCGCGCCCCGGCTGACCCCCCCCATTCTGCTGTGGGAAGGGAAGATGATGAGCATGTTGGCACCGAGGGCGTCAATTTCTTTTTTGATCCGGTACTGGGAGCCCTGACCGATGCCCACCATGACAATGACTGCGCCGACTCCAATGATGATGCCGAGGGATGTCAGCAGGCTGCGCATCCGATTTTTGAGAATGGATTGGAACGCGGCCTTGAATATGTTTTGCCACTTCATGACTGCACCTCTCCGTTTTCGCCATTTTCCAGAGTGGGGAGAGTGGGGAGGACTTCTCTTGCGATCAAACGGCTTTCTACCGATTTGTCTCCGACAATGCGGCCATCACTCATCTGAATCACCCGGCGGGTGTAAAGGGCGAGGTCCGGTTCGTGGGTGACCAGAACCACGGTGATGCCTTGCTCGTTCAGTTCCTGAAACAGCGCCAGGATTTCTACCGAGGTGTGGCTGTCCAGGTTGCCTGTGGGTTCATCCGCGAGGATGATGGCGGGATTGTTGACCAGAGCTCTTGCGATGGCCACCCGTTGTTGTTCGCCCCCGGACATCTGGTTGGGTTCATGATGGACCCGATCTGCCAGTCCCACTCTTTCCAATGCGTCCATTGCGGCTTGTCTTGTGTGGGGTACCCGGTTGGATCGGTCATAGAACAACGGAAGTTCTACATTTTCCAAAGCGGTTGTTTTTGCCAGCAGGTTGAATCCCTGAAAAACAAACCCTACTTTCTGGTTGCGGATATCGGCATACTGGTTTCGGGTGAGGTTGTTTACGTTTTCGCCGTCCAGCAGGTATTCCCCTTCTGAGGGGGTGTCCAGACACCCCAGCATATTCATCAGAGTAGATTTTCCCGAGCCGGAGGCTCCCATTATGGAAACGAATTCCCCGGTTTCTACGGATAGGTTGATGCCACGCAGCGCATGGACCGTTACGGTTCCCATCCTGTAATTTTTCTTAAGGCCTCTGGTCTCGATGACTGTGGTCATTTCAGTCTCCTCAGAGCAGACGCCGCCGGAATGATGACCGGCTGGAACCGTTGCTGTTGGCCTGATTGAGACCGACAATGATTTCCATTCCCTCTTTCAGCCGTCTGGACCGCTTTACAGCAGTGTATTTTCCATCGGTTGGCCCGGGAACAAAACCGCTCATTTCCGGTCTTCCATTGTCTGTGAGAATCCATACCATTTTAAAATTTCTTCTGCGGTTGCGACCGCCTTCCGGTCTTGTCCCCTGGCTGCCACCTGAATTTTCCATGCGCTTTTTCATCTGTTCCCGCATGGTCTGTTTCATGGCTTCGGTGGGTTTGAAACGGAGAGCGGCGTTGGGTACCAGCAGGACATTTTCAAGATGCTGGGCAATGAAGTCCACGGTGGCTGTCATGCCGGGAAGCAGTACATGATCCGGGTTGTCCGCGTTAACAATGACGGTGTAATTAACCACGTTGTTGACGGTGGAAGGTTGAAGACGAATCTGTTCAACAGTGCCCGTAAAGGTTTTGTCCGGATATGCTTCCACGGTGAAACGCACAGACTGGTTCAGCCGGATCTGCCCGATATCACTCTCATCTACCAATGCCTGGATTTCCATTTTTGATAGGTCTGCGGCGACGAGGAAGAGTGTGGGTGTGGAGAAACTTGCTGCCACTGTCTGACCGGATTCCACGTTGCGCTGGATAATGGTTCCGTCAATGGGGGATCGGATTTCCGCGTAATTCAGGTTGGTCTGGGACCGATTCAGGGAGGTTTCAGCCGAAATGACCGATGCTTTTGCGGTTTCCAGAGTGGTTTTTGCCTGGACAAAATCCTGTTCGGAAACCATCCTGTCATCGTAGAGTCGTTTGCTCCGCTTGAAATCCGCCTGGGCCATTTCTTCCTGTGCGTGGGCTTTCATGAGGCCGGCTCTGGCTTCCTGAACTGCGGATTTCAAAACACGTTTGTCAAGTACGGCCAGTAGCTGGTTTTTCTTAACATGGTCGTTGAAATCCACCAACACCTGTTTTAATGTACCGGAAACCTGGGTGCCGACTTCCACTGTGCCGATGGCGCTGAGAGTACCGGTGCTGGAGACCGTGTTCTCCAGGGTTCCCCGTTTCAGTTTCACGGTGTTGAAAGTGGCTTGCCCGCTTTTCTCGCCACGGGATGCCACAAAAAACCAGGCGCCAATTGCCACGGCGACCAGAGCCAGAATAACGATCAATTTTTTCATCAAGTTTTCCCCTTTTTACTGCCTGTCTTCAGGCTGTTTCATTTCCTTGGATTATACGGAAGTTAAGAGGTGAGGTTTGTAACAAAATGTAATATCCGGCCCTCGGGCCGGACAGTGACTTGCTAAGAAAGAAGGCAGGGGCGGGAAACTTCACAAGCGAGGCAGTAACTATTAAGAAACTTGGAAGAAAAGCGGGAACCGGGAACGTCCCGGTTCCATTACTCCTCTTTACAAATCACTAATCACAAGTTACAAGTCACTGTTACGACTTGGTCCTTCGGACCGAGTCGTGACAAGCCGGAAGATGAACAGGGCGATTGCGGCGGTAAATCCGATGGCGACAAAGTAGTACCAGATGTAGTGGGCGTGCGCGTAGTGAGCGGCTTTTTCGGCCGGGGAAAGGCCAGTAAGGGTTTTCGGGTCGGGACAGTAGGCATCCAACAGAAAACCGGACATGAAGAACCCCACAAGGGCGGAGATGAAGGAATGCAGGTGGCTGAAACCGAGATAGACGCCTTCTTCCCCTTTGGGCGCCATGAGGGAAAAAAATTCCAGAAAGCGGGGAGAGATGAAACACTCCGCAAGCCCCTGAACCGCGATACCCACAATCATCATGACGGTGAAGGGATGCAGAATCATTCCGAGAATCGGAATGTCATTGCCGGCAAGGTGCTGGAGCCAGGGCCCGGCAGACATGGCGAGGGCGGAGAACGGCATCAGCACCATTCCCATGAGCATGGCGGTTACGGCTTTGTATTTTTTTGTCCAGTGGGTGATGAGTACCACAAACAGTACCACCACGGCGGGGTTTACGTTGGCAAGCCATTCGGGGCGGGCACCCGGCCCCACCATTCGGATGATGTATTTGGGCATGGTTGCGTACATCTGGCCCTGAATGGTCCAGAATCCCGCCACAATCAAGGTGAGAATAATCAGCCGGGGTGTGGTCAGGATTTTAATCAGCGCGTGAAAAACCTCCCGGACGGATTTGCGTTCTTCCGGCGCTTCAATGTTCTTAAAAACAAAAATGGCGAAAAGCAGGGCCGCGAATGCCATTCCGGCGGAAAAGAAATTCACATGGCGAAGCCCCATCCCCTGACGGATAAAGGGCACAAATGTCTTGCCGCTGAATGCTCCGATATTGACCACCCAGTAAAACAGGGAGTAGCCCCGGGCACGGTTTGCTTCCGTCGTTGTTTTGGCGACTGTTCCGGTTATTAGCGGTTTGATGAAGGAGCTTCCCACCATGACGATAAGCAGAAAGAGGATGACCATTGTTTTGGATTCCACAACCTGCTGAAGGCCCAGCATGGCATATCCAAACGTCAACAGTGAAAAAGCCAGAATCAATCCGTTTTTGAATCCGATTCGGTCGGAAACAGCCCCGACAAACGGTGGCAGCAGATAGAGGCCTCCGTAAAACAGGCCGGCAACAATTCCGGTTTCTTTGTCTGAAAATCCAACAATATCAGTCAGATACAGTGTTAAAACAATAAAAAATCCGTAGTAGGCGGCACGCTCGAACAGTTCCATAGAGTTTGCAAGCCAGAAATCCCTGGGGAATTTCCAGCCCTGTTTCCCGGCAGTCATTTCGGCTGTCGTCATTCTTTATCCTCCGACGAGTTGGTGAATGTGACTGTATCATGAAAAGTGTTTTTTTTGATATTTTTTTATGTGCTTTGAATGAAAAACGGGATTTCGGCGTAATACATATGCATGAATTCAAAATTGGAGGCAATGATGAAGAAAATCTCTGGTTTTTTTCTGGCAGTTCTGATGGTGGTGGGATTGACTACCGTTTGTAACGCGGCAGACAACAGCAAGAAAGAGGCGGCTGCGATTCAATCAGCCACAAGCTGGCTTCAACTGGCAGACAATGGGAAATATGGTGAAAGCTGGAACAAAGCAGCAACACTTTTCAAAAAAGCCGTTACAAAAGAGAAATGGGAGCAGGCGATGAAGCAGGTGCGCGAACCCCTGGGCAAGTTACTTTCACGGAAAGTCAAGTCCGCTACATACACCACCACACTTCCCGGTGCGCCGGATGGCGAATATGTGGTGATTCAATTTGAAACAAGCTTCGCAAACAAGAAAAGTGCTGTGGAAACCGTAACGCCGATGATGGACACAGACGGGAAGTGGCACGTTTCCGGTTATTTTATCCGCTGATTGGTTACTAAACCGAATATAAAATGGTGAATAGTGGGTGGTTGGGAAAAGATAAAGATGGGGGAATCTCATCACTACCTCTCATTTTTCATTTTATAGATTCCCATTCAAAACTTAAAATCCGGCCGCCAGACGGCGACCGGATTTCTTTTTTTGTGTGAATTATTCAGTTCTGAACGATTTCCACCAGTTCGATGTCGAAATTCAGTGTTTTTCCTGCGAGAGGGGCATTGGCGTCCAGAGTGATTGTGTCTTCATTTACTTCCGTGATCACGGCTGGAACCTGCTGGCCGCTTTCGGCCTGAAGCATTACCTGCATGCCCAGTTCCGGTACGACATCTGCCGGTATCTGGCTTTTCTGCATGGGCATGATCATCTCTTTGCGGACTTCGCCGTATGCTTCTTCCGGCGGCAGCTTCACGGTAGCGGATTCGCCCACTGCCAATCCCAATACCGCATTGTCGAAGCCCGGGATCACCATCCCGGCACCTGTTGTAAATTCCAGTGGTTCCCGATCCTTCGAAGAATCAAAAACTTCTCCATTTTCCAACGTTCCGGTGTAATGAACCTGAACCTTATCTCCTGATTTTACAGTTGTCACATTTCCCTCCATCCCCGGCCTTCAGACCGGTCAAATTGGAGACAGGGTAACATAGAGGGACAAGTGGGAGAAAGAAAAGTTTAAGTTCAAGTCCAGAGCAGATTCGGAAAGGCAGGGAAGGCCACACCCTGATTTGCATGTCCATTTGCACTCAGACTTTTTTCCCTGTCAGTTCCCTGCCTTTACTCAACCTCAGCCTTGCCTTTTTCTTAACCTTATCTGTTCAGAGTGGGTGTTGAGCTCTGGGTGTGGGCGTCGGGAAAAAGGGTTGGCAATGAATTGTCAATGGCCGATTCCCAGTCTTTTTTGAATCCGGACTGGACTCAAACTTAGACTTAAACTCAAACTTGTATGCGTTCCCTTCTCTTGATCCCTTTCCGTTCCGGGGAGAATTGTGTATAATCGGGCGTTGTGAATGAGAATTGGAGAGGTGAGTGAATGATCAATATTATCATGTCGGTGTTTATTGCTTTGGATGTAGGTTTTCTATTGTATATGCTGGAAGTTCACCCGGCAATTGATATTCCGGTGGGATTGATTGCGGGGATAGGGATTTTCTATTATCTTTCCAAAAAGATGGCAGCCAGGCTGACTAAGCTGATGGAGCAGGTGAATAAGCTGGCCCAGAAGCGTAACATTGACGGTTCAATTGAAGTTTTGAAGACTGGATACAAGTTCCGCTGGCTTCATCCCTTTGTCAAGTCCCAGATTGACGCGCAGATCGGCACGATGTATTACTACAAGAAAGATTACAATACAGCATTTGCTTACCTGAAGAAGGGGTTGTCCACTCATTACATTGCCAAGGGGATGCTGGCGATTATTTACATGAAAAAGAAACAGAACGATAAGATGAAGCAGAGCTTTGAAATGGCGGTCAAGTCCGCATCAAAGGAAAGTTTGATATGGGCGCTTTACGCATACTGCATGAATCGGACGGGAAACCGTGATGATGCGATTTCCATTCTGAACCGGGGGTTGAAGAAGCTGCCAGGGGATGAGCGCCTGGCTGCGAACCTGAAGGCGTTGCAGAATAAGAAGCCGATGAAGATGAAAAAGTACGGGGAGATGTGGTATCAGTTTATGCTGGATAAATTGCCGGTGGTTCGGCAGAATGCACCGCAGTTTGCCCGCCAGAAGCGCCGGTAAATATAGAATCTTGAAGCTTTCACACTGCAAGGGTTCAGACGATCAAATTATGTTTGGAGATTCTCTATTTTTTGATAATATTGTTGCGAATATTGTACGAAGGAGTGTCGGGTGTACAGGATTGTAGATGTTCGGGAAATTTCACCGAAAGTTCAACGGATGGTGATTGATGCTCCTTTGATTGCGAGGAAGCATCAGCCGGGTCAATTTGTAATTATCATTAACACCGAGAAAGGCGAACGAATCCCTTTGACGGTTGCGGACAAAAACCCTGAAAAGGGCCAGATTGTCGTTATTTTCCAGGAAGTGGGAAAATCCACAACGGAAATGGCATGTCGAAAAGCGGGTGAGTATCTATTTGACGTTGTCGGCCCCCTTGGCAAAGCGACACACATCGAAAAGCTGGGAACGGTGGTTTGTATCGGCGGCGGAGTGGGTACGGCACCGATGCATCCGATAACCCGTGCAATGAAAGAGATCGGGAATGAAGTGATTACAATCCTGGGCGCCCGAAATAAAGACCTTTTCACAATGGAAGAGGAGATGACGGCGGCAAGCACTGAAATTCGCTTCACAACGGACGATGGCAGCCGGGGCCGCCACGGTTTTGTGACAGATGAGCTTCAGAGCATTATTGACAGTGGAAAGAAGATAGACCTGGTGATTGCAATCGGGCCTGCAATCATGATGAAAGTGGTATGTAACCTGACACGAAAATATGAGTTGCCGACGGTTGTCAGCCTGAACTCAATCATGGTGGATGGTACCGGAATGTGTGGCGCATGTCGCGTGTCGGTAGGCGGAGAGACTAAGTTCGTGTGCGTGGATGGCCCGGAGTTTGACGGACATCTCGTGGACTTTGACCAGTTGATGAAGCGGCAGCAGATGTATCGGACTGAAGAGGCGATTGCGATGAATAAATACAATGAAGAACACCCTGGTGGATGCTGTGGAGGTCACCATGACTGAGAAAAAGTGGATACCGCAGCCCAAAACACCGAGAACGCCGATTCCAGAGCAGGAACCTGAAATCAGAGCTCATAATTTTAATGAAGTGGCATTGGGATATACCCCTGCAATGGCGGTTGAAGAAGCATATCGTTGCCTCCAGTGTAAGAATCCACTCTGTGTGGCGGGATGCCCGGTCGGCATTGATATCCCGAAGTTTATTCGGGCGATTGGTGAAGGCCGTTTTGAAGATGCCTATATGGCGTTGAAAGAGGATAATGCGTTACCCGCTGTTTGTGGCAGAGTCTGCCCCCAGGAAGACCAGTGCGAGGCTGTGTGTATTATGGGCAAGAAATTCAAGCCGGTTGCAATCGGACGATTGGAACGGTTTGCGGCGGATACGTTCATTCAAAGTCGTCATGAAGAGGTGTTTCAGATAGAGCCGTCCACCGGAAAAAAGGTGGCAGTTGTGGGTGGCGGCCCTTCCGGTCTTACCTGTGCCGGTGAACTGGCAAAGAAAGGCCATGATGTCACCATCTTTGAGGCGCTTCATAAGGCGGGCGGTGTATTAGTATATGGGATTCCTGAATTCCGTCTTCCCAAGAAGATTGTGGAACTGGAAGTCAACAACCTCCGTAAAATGGGTGTAACAATCAACACTTCCTACGTCATCGGCAAACTTTTCACCGTGGATGAACTGATGGAAGAGGAAGGTTTTGACGCAGTGTATATTGCTACCGGTGCCGGATTGCCCTATTTTATGAAAATCCCGGGTGAAAATTTCAACGGCGTTTATTCTGCCAATGAGTTTTTGACACGTTCCAACCTGATGCGGGCCTTCGATTTTCCTGAAACCGATACACCGATTCATATTGGCAAAAGAGCTGCAGTTGTCGGAGGTGGAAACGTGGCCATGGATTCCGCCCGTACCGCGCTGAGGCTTGGATGTGAGGAAGTCTACATTGTGTACCGTCGTTCCGAGGCGGAATTGCCGGCAAGGCTTGAAGAAGTTCATCATGCCCAGCAAGAGGGAATTAATTTTCAGCTCCTGACCAATCCAATCGCCATCAAGGGAGATGACAAGGGCTGGGTGAAGAGCATGGAATGCATTCGTATGGAGCTGGGAGAACCGGACAGTTCAGGCCGACGCCGTCCCGTACCCATTGAGAATTCCGAATTTGAATTTCCAGTGGATATTGTGGTCATGGCAATCGGCCAGGGCCCGAATCCGCTGGTTCAGGAAACAACAAAGGGAATGGAAACCAATCGCTGGGGCAATATTCAGGCGGATGATAACGGATATACTACCAAGAAAGGTGTTTTTGCAGGTGGCGATATTGTAACCGGGGCCGCTACGGTAATTCTTGCAATGGGTGCCGGTAAACTGGCTGCCGAGGCGATGGACAATTATCTGAAAACAGGGGAATGGCCGTCTGTTGATTGAAACTGATTAACCATTAAGAAAAAGGAAGGGGAGCCGGCAGGCTCCCCTTTTTATACGGATTGTTCTTGTGAAGAATCAATGACGATGAGTCCGACTGCCTGAAGATGAAGATCTGGATGTGGATCGGGTAGAGTGGGATGAACTGGAGCTGGTAGATTTATGAGATGTACTTCGGGCCGGTCGACTGTAGGAACGCGTAGAACCTGAATTGCCGGGTCTGCTCACCGTCGGCGTTGTCCGGGTCGGTCTTGTATAGCTGCGAGGACTGCTTGAGGTGCTGGGCCTGCTGACCGTGGGTCTTGTTCGAACCGGCCGGGTATAGCTGCGGGAAGATCGGGAAGGAACGGATGAATGGCTGGGCCTTGTGACCGTAATGCTCCTGGAATATGAGCGATTCATATTGGAATTGCTGCTGTTTTGTCGCGGGGTGCGGATTACCCGGGGTTCAGAACCGGAACTGTTGTGAATTGAACGGGACGGCGAATTTGAATGCTGAATTGTCCGGCTGTTCGTGTTGGAACGATTCTGCCGGATAGTCCGCCCGTTCGTATTTCCGGTAGACTGATTCCGATTTTTAATTACAGGGGTACGGACCGTAATGTTTCTCCCTGAGGTGACAGTGCCTGTGCGATTTTCATTGCTGATGTGGTTTCCCGAGCGCATGTTTTCTCTGGAAGTTCGCCCGGACTGTGTTGATTTTCTCCGAATCACAATGGAACTTGAATTACGTACTGTGGGGTTTTGAACCGTAATCCGGTTGTTGACAGTCTGTTTCCGGGTAGCTAAGGATCGACTTGCCGACGTATGAAATCCCCGCGTAATCCGGTTTGTGGCACGGTTCCTGGTTGCGATTCGCTCTTTTTGTACAATTTGTCGTGTAACCGGCCTGGTGACGGCATTGTGGACTGCTTCACGGGATTGTCGACTCAATTGCCGGGGGTTCACAACGATGGGCCGGGTAGCCCTGATGACATTTCTGCCACTGGGAAGTTCACGGGTGGTAAGACGGTTCCGGCGACGGGTAAATCTGTCAACGGTGGTGTAGACAACCCGATGATGCCGCCGGTACCTGCCGATTCTTTGTCCCCGGTGATAGCGTCGATAGTAGTATCGGTTGTACGGATACCAGCCGATGTAGCTGTCCCAGCAGTTCCAGCTTACCCATGCCGGGGAGTAATACCGGCCCGGGATCCAGACCCAGCCAAAGCTGAGGGAAAAATCCCATGCGCCGTAGTGAAACGGTGCAAATCCCCAGTTATAGTAAGATGTCCATGTCATTCCATAGGGAGACCACGCCCAGTATCCGTTTGAATAAGGCGACCAGCTTGTGTCCACAATATTGGGATGCCAGACGTAGGTGGCCAGGGACGTGTCATAGTACCAGGTTCCGTTTGAGTCCAGTTCGGTGACGTAATGACGGATTTCCGTAGGGACATACTGAGCACTTGCGGCTGGCCTGCGGTCATAGGTATTTCTGGCCCACATGTCAAAATTGTCCATATCAAAGGTGTTGAAGTAGGACTTTGAAATATTGTTGTAGCCTCGGCTTGCGCGGCCCATCTCCCCGGAATGGAAGAGGGTGGAGGCATCATTTTCAGACATTTCTGCTGTGCCGCTGATTACTTTGAGTGTGGTTTCGCTTCCGGTCCGGTCAAGCCGATATTTGCCATTGGAAAGGAAATAGATGCTGGAATCTTCTGTGTCCACGCGAAAACTACGCTCCTGAAAATTGCTGTCATCGGAAACATCGACGAGAATTGCGCCATTCCACAGGCGAGCCAGAACAGAAAGATTTTTACCATCGTCTGAGCTGCCGATTTCAAGGAACTCAACTCTGGTATTCTGATCCAGTTTCAGGAGAGTGCCGTCAATAAACTGTACCACTGCGCGGCCATTACCCTGAGTCGATAGAACGTCAAGGGGCTCAATTGTGAAATTAAGGGAAGCGTTCATGTCCCCTGCGTTTTCCCGTGATACGGTGGCGGAGCCTTCCAGCAAGGTAATCCTCGCAAATGCGGCCCCGTTTCCATACAGTGGTTGCTCATCGTCGGTACTTTGTGCGGCTGTAAAGATGGAGAATGTGAGCAGCACGGCCAGTGCCAGTCCGGTTTGAATGAAATTGTGTATTCGTTTGGTCCTTTTCATGGCTGCCTCCTTTCGGCTTTTTCATGTCATATATGGAAACTGCAAGATTGGTACCAGTTTATTGTCCTAAGGAGGGGAATAAAGAGGGGGGGGGGAGTTTAAGTCTGAGTTTAAGTTTAAGTCCGGAACAGATTCAGAAGAATTGGGAGTGGTCATTCTCTGAGCTTTTCCCACACGCAGATGCATTCTGAAATCAAGGTTAAATATCGTGAAATGGTCAAAGCCCGGCAAATGTCGCATATTGACGCACATTGTCCCTATGAAATATTGAAAGTTAGAGCAAAATAAAAGAAAAGAACCAGACAGGAGGTTGTCTTGAAGAAGAGCAGGGAAGGTCATTTGATTGAGGGGCTGTTCTGGATGTACACAATATCCATGTTTGTGTTCTGGGTGCCGGTTCTCGGTGGACTTATAGCCGGTGTGGTTGGCGGTTGGGTGGTTGGCAGAGCGAAGGGTGCTCTTAAGGTATCCATTGTGCCTGCGGCGATTTTCGGTGTAATTCTGACAATATTGGCACTGACTTTTCAGGGGAGACATCTTTCATTTATGCATTTTTTTCTTTCACCGACGTTGATGGTGTTTTCTTATGTGATTTTTCTGATGTTTGGGGCATTTCTGGGTGGACTTCGACAGCAGCTTCAGGTTGACTGAATCTCGTATCCTTTTCCGAATCAATGTGACAGCCGTCAAAAAAATCAAATAATTAAAAACTTTCTGTTGAACCAATCCAATAATCCAATAAACTGGTTAAGACTAAAAACATCGGGGGTGCATTATATGCGTCGTTTTCTATTTTCACTCTTTATCATATTAACAAGCGGTCTCATGATGGCTGGAACCGGGAACAACTCTGTGACGGTCAAGCCGGATGGCAATGATCTGCTTTTGACTTTTAATTTGCCGACACTTCACATCGAATTGATGACAGCCCATGGAAAGCAGTTTCAGCGCATTGTTTTAGATAAAGCGGGAACCACTTCCACTGTCGGCCAAGCGGAATTGCCTCTGTTTGCGGTTAATATCGCATTACCAGGCAGTACACTGCCGGAGATTATGGTCTTGGAAAAGAGCAAACGGGAGCTGATTTTGAAGCATCCGGTTTACCCGGTTCAGATGCCATGGCCCAAGAACCGGCCATTGTCTGAACGCCCGTTTTCTATGGACAGTGATTGGTACAATGCTACCCACATGAACCCGGAACTGGTATCAGCCGGGCAATTATTTGTCATTCGGGGAACAGCAGGAACCAGCGTTGTGATTCGTCCATTCAACTATAACCCGGTTATAAATGATTTGACAGTAGTGGATCATCTGGTGATTCGACTTCATTTTACAGATACGACGAAAGGCTATCGGGAACCATCTGCGCCTGCCTTCAAGGCCCTCTTTCATCGGATTTTTGCCAACCACGAAGAGATGGAAAAGCCGGAAGCCGGTTTGATGAAAGTGGAAAGCGGTACGAAAGACGTACTGCGCAAATATCTCATTATCACCGCCCCCGAATTTGAGAGCGCGTTGTCGGGTTTTGTTGCCCATAAACAATCTCTCAGTTATGCGGTGACGGTTGTGACGACAACTGTGACCGGTGCCACAACAACTGCAATTAAGAGCTATCTCCAGGGGATGTATGATGATCTGGCCACGAGGCCGGAGTTCGTGCTCCTTGTGGGAGATACCGACAAGATTCCCGCATGGACCAGCACACAGCTGGACAATCCCCGTAATGATTTGTATTACGCTACCCTGGAAGGAACGGATTATTTTCCCGACGTATTCCTGGGGCGATTTTCCGTTTCCAGTTCCGATGAGTTGCAGAACATTATTTCAAAGACCATTTACATGGAATCACATTTGGCTGAGTTGCCGAAGAAAGTCCTGTTCATGGCATCCAATGACAATTCTCCGATCACGGAAGCGACACATAATTATGTGGATACAAATTATTTTGGCCCGGATGGCTACAATTCCACAAAGCTGTACAATCGCCTGAACCCGGGAACATCGGCCACCACAAGTGCAATTAACGGTGGAGAGCGGTATGCCGTGTATTCCGGGCACGGGGATTGGAATTACTGGGCGGATGGCCCGGTTTTTTACCAGGATAATGTCCGCGCGCTGATAAATGATATTTATCCTTTTGTATTTTCATTTGCGTGTTTAACCGGAAAGTATGATTCTTCGGAATGTTTTGGTGAAACATGGATTCGTGTAGCAAACGGCGGGACGACTTTCTGGGGGTCATCCGTTTATTCATACTGGAACGAAGACGATGTCCTGGAGAAGGGCGTTTTCAAAGCGGCATTTACAGATGGCCTGGATCAGATTTGCCCCATGTTCAATGCCGGGAAAATGGCTCTCTATGACCACTATGCCGGTGGCGGCAGTTCAAAACGCTACTTTGAGCAATACAACCTTATGGGAGACCCTTCCGTTTACACAAAGGGAAGTCTGCCCAACAGCTCCAAGGGCCGGATTCTGCTTGATGCGTCTAAAGTAGCCTGCAACGGTCAGGTTACGGTGCAGGTCTGGGACAGTGACCTGGAAAGCATGGAGTTTTTCAATATTACGGTTGAAAATCCGGGAAGGGGAACTTCCAGAACCATTGAATTATATAAATTTGATTCCGGTAAATTTGCCGGCATGTATCCATTCAGTGTCCAGGGACTGGATCCCGGCGTCTCCGGCAGTGGCGAACTGGTTTTCCACTACGCAGACGAGCATTATGGCGATGAAGGGCCCAAAGATGTAACAGCCACGCTGCCATTGGACTGCGATAGCCCGGTCCTGATGCATCAGGAAATTGAGGCGGCAAGAGCTACAAGCGGGGATGTCAGCCTTTATTTTGATGAAAAATGCTATGCGGATGTGACGGTGAAAAATGGAAGCACAATCATTACAAGTACCAGCGAGAACGGGGTGGATTCCGTTCAATTGAATCTCACCGGGCTTTCACCGCAAACCGCATATACTGTGGATCTCCAGTTGACAGATGAATTGGGCAATACCAGTACATTTGTGGATGTTCCTTTGTTTACCACGCCTGCTGGTTCTATTGCGGCCGATTATCCCTGTGACAATGAAAATGAAGCTACTCACAGTGCCGATGTTGGAACAGATGTGTGGTCGATGACGAGTACAACAGGTGCCCACTCCAACGGTTTGTGCTGGTTTGGAGAAGATGTTCCCAGCATCACAGACGCCTCCCTCGTTGTGGGACCGGTTACGCTTTCTTCCGGGGCGGGTTCCGTTCTTTCGTTCTGGCATTACTATGATCTGGAATCCACCTATGACGGCGGGGTTCTTGAGATTTCCACCAACGGTGGCACCGGCTGGCTGGATATCGGAAGCGATATCCAGAGTGGTGGTTATGATACAGTGATGGCGGGAAGTGCCCTTGAAGATCAGATGGCCTGGACCGGTACCAATGATGCCATGAGCCAGGTGTTTGTGGATTTGTCAGCCTTTTCCGGACAAACTGTTTCTTTTCGATTCCGTATTGCATGTGACAGCAGCGTAAATCAAACTGGCTGGTATGTGGACGATATTGCGGTAACCTCCCTTTCCGATTCACCTGAACCGTTCACGTTTTTGAACCTTACTTCCGATTCGATACTGACACTGAATGCGGCTGAAGAAGCGGCAAATGTTGTTTTGACAGCCCGGGACGCCGACGGTGAGGTTCTGGGTACGAAATCCGTCAGTCTGAACCCATACAGTGTGCTCAACGGGTCGGTCGAGACAATCTTTGACCCGGTGGATGTTTCCGGTGTGGCGACAGTGGAGGCACTTCCGGATGCATTTGTTGCCGGCTGGCAGATGCAGGATTTTGAAGATGCAAGAGGGCCCATGCGGAACTGGACACCGGCATTTCGCGGTGGCGGGAAGCCTGCAGTCGTGGTGCCCCACGTGGCCAGTGATATTGTCCACGGTGAGCTTTACTGGAACACCTGGGTATCTGTAATGAACAGCGGCAGTTCGGCAGAGGGGCTGCAATTTACCTATACACCGCCTTTTCTGCCTTTTAGAAGTGATGCGCAGGTCCCTTCACTGGGCTTCATCCATTCCAATGTCGAGAGTGATATCTTTGGCAACAACTTCCCGGATAGCGGCGTCGGTTTTGCGTCATTGGCACTCCCGGATACGGCATCGGGAGAACTGATGGGTGTCAAGGCGATGGAATCTTTCGACAAGAAAACAATTGCCAATTCTGCTCAGTTGACGCTGGACATGAAGGCGGGGAAAGAGCTGTTTGTGGCACATGTGGATAATACAGACTACTGGTGGACCGGGATCGCACTGGACAATCTTTCTACGACGGCAACGGCAGCGGTTTCAGTCAGCGGATATACAAATAACGGTGTCCTCTCTCAGCAGAAACAGTATGCTGTAGACCCCGGTGGCAAGCTTATCTTTGTCACCAAAACCGAATTCACGGCCGATGTCGCATGGTTCAAAGTAGAATCGAGTCTGCCCCTGATCGGATATGAACTGTTCGGGACAACAAACAATCTTTCCATGGCAGGGCTCAATATTCCAACTTCCGGATCAAAAGACATTTTCCTGCCCATTGTGGATGTAGGATTGGCTAATGACTGGTACGGGTTGACAGTTGTGAATACCAATGAAACTGCCGTTACAGTCACATTACATTTTTATAGAAATGGTGTTTCAGTTGGCCAGTCCACTGCGTCTCTCAACGCGTTGAGCAAGTCTGTGGGCCTGCTCAGTGACTATTTTGCAGGTGAGACTGATCTTATTGAGATAACCGCTACTGGGAAGGTGGTGGCCTTCTGTCTGGAAGGGAAGTCGGATCATAGCACCCTTGGCGGTGTGTTGGGGATGGCCAGATAAATGGAAAGAGAGTGATGAGTGAAGGGTGAAGTCAATTCCCTGATGTTTCTGTCCCTCACGCACTCACAAAGAGAAGGTTGAGTAAAAACCAAGGTTGAGGTTAAGTAGAAGGTAAGGTTAAGCAAAGAAAAGGCAAGAAATGGCCAACTCACTTCCCTCTCGCACCTGCACGTTCACTGGCACTCTCTTCCGCCCAGGCTCGAGGGGCAAAGAAAAGCATTGCATTGTTCGGTTTTAATATGGTATAAACTTGTGTCTTGTGGCAGTTTTGTGGAAAGGAGTAGACACCATGTCAAGAGTATGTGAAATTTGCGGAAAAAAACCCATGTATG
>JAADJC010000136.1 GCA_013151025.1 Acidobacteriota bacterium | reverse complement strand
CAGGGGTTCCGCCCGGTTCACCATGTTGATGGCGGTAAGGAGAATAAATGCCAGGACAATATTAAAAGTGGCACCCATCACCAGAATGATGAACCGCTGCCAACGGGGTTTCAGGTTGAAGTTTCCCGGCTCTTCCACCTCGGCGTCTTCGGGGTTTTCCCCCAGCATGGCGACATAACCGCCAAGGGGAATCAGGGAAAACTGATATTCGGTTTCTCCTTTTTTGACTGAAAAGAGTTTTTTGCCGAAGCCGATGGAAAACACTTTTACATTGACTTTAAACAGTTTGGCCATAATAAAGTGGCCGGTCTCATGGATAAGGATCAATATCCCCAGCATGATGACCATGGCAAGTACATTTCCGAGATATGGGATGCTAAAAATGCCCACGTTCTACCTCCAGTTCTGCTTGTTTTTTTACGCGTCTGTCCAGTTCAACGACTTCCGCCACCGTGGTTGGGTGGGGAACATCAATAATATTCAGCATATGCTCAATGAAGGCGGGGATTCCGGCAAAGGAAATCCGGCCTTTCAGAAACGCCTGCACCGCAACTTCATTGGCCCCGTTGAGCACGATTCTTTCGGCGGCACCTGCTTCTCCACAGCGATACGCTAAGTCAAGGCAACGAAAAGTTACCCGGTCCGGGTCGTGAAAATCCAGGGAAAAACTCCCCTCAAGAGGGAAGCGGAATATCTGATTTTCCGGCCGTCCGGGATAGTATAACGCATATTGGATGGGAAGTTGCATGTCTGCTATGCCAATCTGCGCCAGAATGGAGCCATCCCGGAATTCAACCATGGAATGGACAACGGACTGAGGATGAATCTTTACATGAATACGGGAATAGGGAACCCGAAAGAGGAAATGGGCTTCAATCACTTCCAGCCCCTTGTTCATCAACGTGGCGGAATCAATGGTCACTTTGCTGCCCATGGACCATGTGGGATGGTTCAGTGCTTCGTTGATGGTAACAGACTCAAGCTGTTCATGGGTCAGGCCAAAAAAAGGTCCACCGGACGCAGTGAGAATCAGGGACTCGATTTCTTTTGGCTCACCTGCCCGGAGGCACTGGTGAATGGCGTTGTGCTCACTGTCCACCGGGATGATTTCGGTTCCTGTTTCGGCACATTCCTGCCGGATGAGATCGCCCCCCGCCACAAGGGATTCCTTGTTGGCCAGGGCGACGCGTTTGGCATGGCGGATGGCATGGATGGTCGGCAACAGGCCGGCTGTGCCGACGATTGCAGATACCGCAATATCACAGTCCAGCTTCAATGCCTCCTCAAAAGGGACAAACTCTGTTTCAGGGGCGGTCTCCCGTATAAAATGTCTCAGTTCCGTCGCTTTGGCAGGATCGTGAATCGAAACAAATCGCGGATTAAATTCCTGAACCTGTTTCTTGAGCTTTTCCAGGTTGCCACCGGCCAGCAACAGATTTACCGAAAATGCGCTTTCACTGTTCTGGATAATTTTAAGGGTACTGGTTCCAATGGAGCCTGTGGAGCCCAGAATGTTAATGCTTTTTGACATTTTACATGAAATAAAGGAAATAGTAATACATCAGGGGAGCGCTGATGGCAAATGAATCCAGGCGGTCTAAAAGACCCCCGTGACCGGGAATCAGTCCTGCACTATCCTTGATGCCGGCTCTTCGTTTCCACATGGACTCGATGAGATCTCCCATGATACCGGTTGTCCCGACTACCAGGCTGATGACAATTACATCCTGCCAGGACAGGCGGGTGAAGAACCAGAACTTGGCAATGGTTGCGCCGATAAAATTGAATACTACGTTTGCGATGGCGCCTTCAACCGACTTTCCCGGGCTGATTTTCGGTGCAAGCTTGTGTTTACCGAAGAAAGAACCGATCAGGTACGCGCCGGTATCCCCCAGCCAGACTACGATGAAAAGGGTGAAAACCAGGTCTGCACCCATCCCGGCATAGCCGTGGAAGGCGTGGGCATCGGAACTTTTCAGTGCCACCATGTAGGAGGCGGGAATGCCCAGATACAGAACACCCAGGAAGGTCAGGGCCGTGGCTTCCAATGTGCGCTGGGTATCCCTGTCGATGAGCAGGGAGTACAGCATCACCACGACGAAACCACCGGATAAGACCAGGTGAAAAGGGATGGAAGGTACCATGAATGAAGCGGCCAGGGCTGTCATCATCAGGAAGGCAGGGACACTGTAAAAACCTTTTCCCAACTTTTGAGAAAGACTGTGAAATTCAAAAGTGCCCAGGAACAGTACCAGTGTAATCAGCCCGAAAAAATACCCCACAGGCAGGTACTTGACGATCCAGAAAAACAAGGGAACAAAAATCAGGGTTGTTATTGCCCTGAGCGCGAACTTCTTGAAACTAATCGCCATGAACGCCTCCAAACCGCCGAACCCGCCCCTGAAAATCCAGCAATGCCCTCAGCATTTGCTCAACATCAAAATCAGGCCACAGGACATCGGTAAAATATAATTCAGTATATGCCATCTGCCACAGGAGAAAATTGCTGATGCGAAATTCACCGGAGGTTCGGATCAACAGGTCCGGGTCCGGAATTTCGCAAGTGTACAGATGTTGCTCAAAAATCGTTTCTGTCAGTTTATCCGGATTCAGCCCATCGGCCATAATACTTCGTGTGGCATGGAGAATCTCATTGCGCCCACCGTAATTCAAGGCAATATTGAAATGGAGACGGATATTTTTTTCGGTTTCGGTTTCCACACGGGCAATCCCATTCTGAATCGCTTTCGGCAGCCGGGAAACATCTCCCAGCGCCCGCATCCGAATCCCCTTGTCCATGAGCCGGGGCAACTCAATCCGCATAAACTGGCGAAGCAGGGTCATCAGAACACTGACCTCCAAGGGAGGCCGTGTCCAGTTTTCCGTGGAAAAGGCAAAGAGCGTAATATTTCCGATTCCCAGTTCCAGTACCGTATCCAGCGCACTTCTAATAGCCTGAACCCCCGCCTTATGGCCCTTCACCCGGCTCAATCCCCGCTGCTTTGCCCATCTGCCGTTTCCGTCCATGATAATTGCCACATGGGCCGGAAGGTGGGAAACTTCCAGTTGTTCCCAGAGTGTTCTTTGCAAAGGTGTTGCGGTGGATGGCGCTTTCATCAAAAATCCCTTTCCGTAATAAAAGTGCATATCTTGCGAAACACCCCGGTGTAGCTGTCTTCGGGGAAATTGTCCAGCAGGGCCAATGCCTGACGGACCCGGTTTTTTGCCAGTTGGATTGTTTCAGCCAGAAAACCGCCTTCACGAAGTTCACGGGTGAGTTTTTGGCCGCTGTTTTCTGAAATTTCCCGGTTCTCGAAAACCTTTTGCACAATATCGGCCACGATATCATTGCCTTTTTCCAGTGCCAGCAGCACCGGCAATGTGGCCTTTCCTTCCTTCAGGTCAATGAGCCGGGGTTTCCCCAGCTTGTCGTCGGCAATATAATCCAGACAATCGTCAATCAGCTGGAAGGCAAGACCGATATTCTCACCGATTTCAAACCCGATATTCGCTTTTTCTCGTCCGTGGCAGAGCAAGAGGGGAATCCCGCAACACCCTCCGAACAAAACCGCCGTTTTCAATCGGATAATTTCAAAATACTTTTCCTTAACCGGTGGAAAATTGAAAGCGGAGGCATTCTGCAGCAATTCACCGCTCACCAGTTCCCGTGTAATCCTTGAAATCTGTTCCAAGGCGGCAATGTCCTTCAATTCCACAGCAAGGCGCATGGCGGTGGAAAAGACAAAATCGCCGTAGAGTACCGTCAACGTGTTGTCCCACTTCGCATTGTGGGTGGCATGGCCCCTGCGCGTGCCCGCTTTGTCAATCACATCGTCATGGATCAGCGTGGAAGTGTGGAGAAGTTCAAAACAGGCCCCCAGCTTCAGCATTCGCTCCTCGTCCAGCCCGCAGGCGCGGCCGAAGAGAATCGTAATGGCAGGGCGTAGTTTCTTTCCGGTCTTTTCAACAGTATGGAAATTCAGTGGTTCAATTTCTCCATAGGGGGTTTTCAGATATTCTGCCAGCAGCCGGTCAATCTGCTTTAATTCGCCGGCAATGGGATTCAAAACACGTATAGACAAACCGCACTCCTTTCTGATCGTATCAACCTGAATTGTAGCACAAAACCCGCGCCAGGCAGAGGGAAACTGCGCCTGCGCCGCAAGCGCAGTGAAAGTGAATGTGGGAGTGCGTGAGGAAAAATGACCCCGACAACTTCCTGTCTCTACCTTTATGATCTTTACTTAAACTCGCCCTCGTTGAGGCTCAACAAGGCAATGGGGAAGACCTCAACGATCTTCAGGCTCTATTACAGGGTCACGCCCTAAGGCCAAAAAAGAAAAAGGAGGTTCTTCCCCATGTAATAAAGCAGCACTTTCTTACATTGTGTCATTATTACGGCTTGATTTTCCGCGGGGGTATCTCAACCTTGAACTTCTGCGATGAGACCGCATAGGGGCAAGAGGTAAGAAAAATCAAGAGTTGGTTGTTCCCTGTGTCTCCTTCCCCACCCATCACTCATCACAGTACCGGAGACACGGCATTAACCATCACGGTTGCCCTGTGGGAATCCTCATGCGGTACAATGCTTGTGAAGTACGATGAAAAATGTCGGACGGACGGGAGGATGGGAATGGAGATACGATTTTCAGGGATATACACATACAACGATCTGAATAATATGCAGCGGTTGACCGGGCTGGGGAAAAAAGTGCTTTCTGCCTGGTTCCCATGGACTATTCTCGCCATTACCGCTGTGGTCTTTTTTCATGACCTGTTTACAGCCTTCGGAAGCGGACCGGTGGATTTTGCTGCGCTTTTGAAACCGTTTATCGGACCGATTTGTGTTGTCTTGCTGTTGCTCTGGATTCGGTATCGTCAGAGACGGCTGCAGAAGCTCCTGAAAGTAGAGATGCAGGGTACCGTGGACAAAAAAGGGATTCACCTGAAATTGCCGGATACGGAAACCTACACCGATTGGGAGACGTTCTCCTACGCTGTTGTAACAGAAGATTATGCTTTTCTCTATCCGGACCCGGACAGTTATTTTTGCATTCCCCGGTTCTTTTTCCAGGATGAAATGCACTGGTCCCGGTTTCGGGAGCTTGTTTCCAGTAAGGTTCCGGAGTAGCTGTTTTTCTGCGAGAAAAATTCCAGGTCAGAAAATAAAGGGGATGAGCCGCTTTGTCCGCTTCGCATAGGCGGTGTACTCTGTGAATTCCCGGCGAAGCAGGGATTCTTCCGTGAAAATACGGACGAGGGCACCGGCAGTTCCCAACAGCCCAAGAGCGGCATTTTCAATGGAAAAATTGGAAACGATGGCGGTGAAAATAAAAAGAAGGACTGCCCCGTAGATGGGATGACGGAGAAACCTGTACGGCCCATTGGTCACCAGGCCTCCGGAAGTCGGGTTTGCTGAAAGATGAAAACTTCTGAATCCGAAAGTCAGCCGTGCCCAGAGCATCAGAAATATGGCAATTACCTGCAATAGAATGGACACCGGACCCCGACCGAAAATGCTGTCCCTTGCCAGCAAACCCAGAATTGCGATCACCATTCCAAGGAATCCCAAAACAGATAGAATTTTATGTTTTGTCATTGATGATTACTCCTTTCGTCCAGAAATAACCGGGGCTACAGGACTGTTTCAGTCAAAACAATCGAGGAGCCGACCGAATTCTGGCCGGCTCCCTGATTGTAGATATTGTGGAAGGATCAGTTGAAGAGCTGATCACCGTTTTCAGGATTCATGACAATGGCTTTGACTGTAATGGAAGCCTGATTCTTTCCTGCGGTTTCCTTCATTGAGCCGGGAAACAGGAGTCCGCCGAAATCGCGGAAATCCGTCCAGATACTGGTTGTTGCCACCACGTTCCCGGTCCGGTCCACCTCTTTACCAGTGGTGCCGAGGATGGTGAAGTCCTTTGTGGAAATCACGTAGGTATCCTTCTTTTCACCCAGGGGTACCAGAACAAAATATGCGCCCTGCCCCTGAAAATCGGCGGTTTTAACCAGATTGGCCACGTTTTTTTCTCCCCTGGCCAGTTTTGCCAGCATGGGCAGAGAAGTTGTGATGCGTTTTTTCAGAGAAGCAGCCTGGGCAGGTGGCAATGGCCTGGAGTTGGTGCCCATGACCATCACAGCCTTTGCCGGAGTTACGACCATGTTTATGGCACCCATAGGTGTGGTCATCTCACTGGCAATGGAATCCGGATAACGGATGGATGTGGTGGTGTTCAGTTCCATCTTCTGACCGCCCTGCTGGACCAGTGTTTTGGCTTTTATCTGCCAGATTTTTACTGTATCCAGTTTGTGTTTGGGGTCCAGTTTGTCGATGGCCTTACGGAGAATGTCACTACCTTCTTTCAGAGTTTTCGCTGTCTGGACACTGGGCGCAGCCTTGATTTCAGGTTTTGGGATAGTCACATCTACCGGTGTTACTGTCCCGAATTCGGACAGGGACTTGTCGAATTTACTTTCGTCTCCGACCACCATGATAACAGCTTTGTTCATGTGAACGTATTTGTTGGCCACTCGCTGAATGTCCTTCTGTGTGACCTTTTTCAGGCCATCAAACAGAGTTTCGGTAAAGTTTTCGGGATAACCATAAAATTTGTAAGTTAATGCGCGCCCAATTATTTTATCCAGCGAATCAAACTGGAAGACGAAGCTGTTAATGTAGGCGTCCCGGGACTGGTTCAGTTCTGCCTCTGTGACGCCATTTTTCTGGATATCCGCCACGATACTCTTTGCCACTTCAATAACCTTTGCAGTGGATTCCAGTTTTGTATTGATCCGGATGGCAAAGGCGCCGGGGTAATCCCAATTGGTGCCGATACCGCCGTGGGGAGAATAAGAAAGCCCCATGTCCCGGCGGATGGTTTTCATCAATCTGCTTTCAAATCCACCGCCAAGCAAACGGGAAAAAATGGCGATTGCGGGCAAGTCCGGATTATTCCGCAACAGGCCCAGGTGTCCGATGATAATGTTGGACTGGGTAACCCCGTCCCGATGAACAAAGTAGACGCCGGGTTTTTCGGTCTGGATGTTCAGGGCCGGCAGTTTTACTGGCGCCGGTTTCCAGTCCTTGAACAGGTTTGTGACTTTCTTTTTCATCTCTTCCCGGTTAAAGTCGCCCCAGACAGCCAGTACCGCATTGTCCGGCACATACCACTTACTATGGAAGGCTTTCAGATCTTTTATGGTTATGGCATTTACTGTGGCCAGTTCTTCCATTGCGGAGAGGGGCGAGTTCAGCCCATACACGCGTCTATTGAATTCGCGGGCTGCAATCCCCTGCGGGTTGTCATTTCGGCGCATAATGCCGGTTTTTATCTGTTCTTTGGACACGTCCACCTGTTTTTCAGCAAAAACAGGGGCTTCGATGGTGGCTTGAAACAGGTTCAGAGTCTTATCCGTGTTTTCCTTCAGGCAACGAAAACTGACGCCGGCGGACGTATCTCCGGAAAAGCTCTCCACCGAAGCCGCGATGGATTCCAGGTAGTCGTCCATCTGATCTCCGCCCATTCTGGTGTTTCCTGCGGTACGCATGGTGTCTCCCACCAGTGCAGCCAGTCCGGTTTTTCCGGCCGGATCTGCCACGGAACCGGTATGGAAGAGAATTCGACCGCTGACAATGGGAAGTTCATGGTCTTCCAGCAACAAAACGCTAAGTCCGTTTTTCAGTTTAAACTGAAAGGGTTTGACGATTTGCGGTGCTTTTGGTGATGGATATTTGATGTTGTGGTAATCCTTTACCTGGGCAAAGGAAACGGCTGTCAGCAACAGGGCGACGAGAAAAATGGATGTGCGTTTCATCTTCCTTACTCCTTCCCAGATTTCTGGTCATTGGGCAAGATCTCGCCCACGTTACTGTTGTTTTTCCGCAAGTACTCTTTTGCAACCCGCTGAATATCGGCTGCTGTTACATGTTCAATGGCGTTTACGTCCTTAAAAATAGCCTTCCAGGTTCCCCGCTTCACATAATAGTTGGCCAGCATCTGGGCAATTCCCATGTTGTTATCCATAGCATAAATCAGCTCTGCCTTGGCCTGGGTTTTCACCTTCTGAAGTTCCTCATCTGTTACCAGTGTGGTTCTCAATTTTTCCACTTCTTCATTGATGATCTTTTCAACATCCCCGTTTGAGTGGTTGACTGAAGGGACCGCAAAAACCATAAACAGGTTGGGATACAAGGTGCCGGGATAACCATTAAATGAACCGACGAAGGCCGCTACCTTTTTTTCTTTTACCAGCTGCTTGTAGAGACGGGAAGAACGACCGCTGCCGATAATGCCGGAAATCGCATCAAATACGGCATTGTCTTTGCTGGTTTCCGCCGGTCGGTGCCATCCAATGAGATAGATGGGCTGGCTGTTTTCATGAAGAATCAAGCGGCGCTGCACCGTCTGTTTCGGCTCCACCGTGACAATGGGATCCGGCACATCTCCTGCAGGGATCCGACCGAAGTATTTGTCCAGCATGGGAATCAAAGTTTTTGGATTGACATCACCCACAATGGCGATGGTCATGGTCCGGGGATTGTAATATTTTTTGAAATAATTGGCCACCTTTGCCCGTGTGTAGTGCTGAATATCCGACATGGCTCCGATAGTGGGGACATGATAGGGGTGGTAGGTAAAGGACATAAGCTGAAATTGTTCAATTAACTTGCCTGTGGGATTAGATTCTGTGCGCATCCGCCGCTCTTCCGCCACCACGTTCCGCTCTTTGTAAAACTGGCGGAAAACAGGATGGTAGAACCGTTCACTCTCAAGAAAACAGAAGAGTTCCACTTTGTTAGATGGCAGAGAATAATGGTACTGGGTGGCATCTGCCGCTGTGAAGGCATTAAGATCTGGACTTCCGTTCCGGCTGATAACCTGATCAAATTCACCGAGGTTGGCTGCTGCCTCCGCCTGTTCCTGAAGTGTCTTGATTTCCTTCTCCAGTTTTTCAATTTCGGTCTTATCGCCATTATGGTCTTTCAGGTCATAGAGCTTCAGAAATTTCGCGTCAATCTTGCCCATCAGCTCTTTTTCCTTCTTCAGATCCTTTGCGCCTACGGTCGTGGTACCCTTAAATGCCATATGCTCCAGCATGTGGGAAATGCCGGTGATACCGACGCGTTCGTTTACCGAACCCACATTGACATAAGTGTGGAAAGAAACCACCGGGGCTTCATGGCGTTCATAAATCAGAAAAGTCAGTCCGTTTTTAAGCTTGTGGACTGTCAGATTTTTCTCGAAATCCGCCGCGTCCATGGCAAAGGTCGCCAC
>JAADJC010000035.1:9407-17463 GCA_013151025.1 Acidobacteriota bacterium | reverse complement strand
TACCTTTCCATCACCGTTCCTGAGGCTGAGCGGCTGAACCTCCGCCTTCACGAACGCACCGGCCGCCAGCTGGGCGACATGGAATTTGTGGAGCACTTGGAACAACGCTTGAACCGAGTCCTGAAACCGCAGAAACGCAGCCCCAAGGGGACATGGAAGTATAAGAAAATAAAGGGGGAGAAAGATTAATATTGTGTCCCAAAATTATTTGTCCCCGGAATTATTCTGCAGATTTTAAGATTTGTGAGTGGAGAACAAATGATGCAAAAAACGACCTCACATGAGGAATTTGTTGTGCTATGCAGGAAAGTCGTTGAAGCAGCCAGCTAACAAGGCGCTCGTTCGGACGCAAACTACGCTGCGCTTCGTTTGCGCCGCACAGCTTAGTCGTTAGGTTTTTTATCATTGGAGAGATGCTTATGAAAGCTATTGTGTACAAGAAGTACGGATCACCGGATGTTCTTCAGCTCAAGGATGTACAAACACCTATGCCTAAAGATGATGAAGTTTTGGTAAAGATTCATGCGGCATCTGTAAATGCATATGACTGGCATTTCTTAACCGCTGACATATTCCTGATTCGCTTGATGGGTGGGGGGTTGCTCAAACCCAAAGACACGAGACTCGGTGCGGATGTGGCGGGGCGGATCGAAACGGTTGGCAGAGACGTTAGGCAGTTTCAGCCTGGTGATGAGGTTTTTGGAATGGTAAAGGGCGGTTTTGCCGAGTATGCTTGTGCTCCTGAGAGTTCATTGGCGTTGAAGCCGATCAATACTTCGTTCGATGAAGCAGCGGCGATACCTATGGCGGCGATCACTGCCCTGCAGGGCCTGCGCGATGAGGGGCATATTCAGGCGGGACAAAAGGTCTTGATCAACGGGGCATCAGGTGGGGTGGGGACTTTTGCGGTGCAGATTGCCAAATCATTTGGTGCCGAAGTTACAGCCGTATGCAGCACGAGGAATCTGGAGCAGGCACGCTCGATTGGGGCAGACCATGTTATTGATTACACAAATGAGGACTTCACAAAAAGTGGTCAGCAGTATGATCTCGTGTTTGCGGTAAACGGCTATCATTCGCTTTCGGCATATAGGCGCACCTTGACTCCCAAGGGTATTTATGTGATGGCCGGAGGCACCATGGCTCAAATCTTTCAGTCCATGCTCATGGGCTCAATGATGTCAGAAACCGGCGGCAGGAAAATGGGAGGCGTAAGAGCAAAACGAAGCCAAAACGATCTGGTTTTTTTGAAAGAACTTTTTGAAGCAGGAAAAGTCAAATCCGTTATTGACAGACGGTATCCGTTTAGTGATGCTGCTGAAGCGCTTCGGTATCTTGGAGAAGGACATGCCCGAGGAAAAATAGTCATAACTTTGGAAAATGGTAACAAAACCTAACAACGACTTGCAGGCGGACAGCGGCTTCGCCACTCCTCAGCCGGCGCAACTTTGGCAGATTCAAATTGCAAGTGCACCACCTTTAACCTACCATCTAACATCCAGTATCCATTATTCGGCCGAAGGCCGTTAGCTTTCACTCCTTGAGTGCAGTGACAATGGTCACAAATGGGTATTTTAATATTGAATTGCGTTGGCTTATGTATATATTAAGAAGAAAAGGGGATTGAAAACCTGGAACATCCATTCTGATTCTTCGGGGGGAGGGGAGCCAATGAAGAGGATAATAATTTTTATCATCTTTTTAGTCAGTTCAGTTTTCGGGAACAGCCTTGCGCAGGGGCTTGTGGTTGACCATACCTGCACAGATGTATCCAGGATCCCGCAGACCTATATTGATCAGGCAAAGACCGCATTGCGGGTGGGGTACAGCCACACTTCCCATGGGAGTCAGCTGGTGACCGGCATCAATGCGTTTAAGGGAAATCCGGGGGATGAATTCTATTTCGAGTCCACTGACTGGGGGCTGAATCCAGGTGTTTTTCTCAATGATTACTGGGGCAATGATGCCGGCGCATCTGACCTTGGCCACAACGGTGACTTGAGCTGGAGAGATGCCACAATTACCATGCTGTCCAAACCGGATAACGACAGAAATGTTGTCATCTGGTCCTGGTGCGGTGGCGCGGGGGACAATACAGCCAGCGGTATCGATACCTACCTGAATGCGATGAATGAGCTGGAACAACAGTACCCCAATGTAATTTTCGTTTACATGACCGGCCATCTGGAGGGAACCGGGCTGGAGGGAAACCTGCACCAGATGAATGAACGGATCCGGGACTACTGCAGAGCCCACAGCAAAATTCTCTACGATTTTGCGGATATTGAAAGCTATGACCCGGATGGCACCACCAATTTCAATGAACTCTACGCCACGGATGGATGTGAATATGATACCGACGGGGATCACAACCCCTGGGGCGACGGGAACTGGGCAACAGAATGGATCAGCGCGAATCCATCCAGTGAGCTGGCTCAGATTGCCGCAAGCTGCAGTGAATGTGCCCACTCTGAAACCCTGAACTGTGTACTGAAGGGCCACGGGTTCTGGTGGCTGATGGCCCGGCTTGCCGGCTGGCAGGGGACTTCCGCCCAGGTTGTCATTGACCGGTTTACCGCAGACCGTTCCTCCGGAACAGCGCCGCTGCAGGTGAATTTTACCTGTGTGGCGCACTCCAGCGGGCGCAGCATCGCCCAGTATCGCTGGGACCTCACGGGGGGACAGCCGGACAGTATTGTGACCACTGTCGGCCGTCTCAGCTATCGTTTCCTGATCCCCGGTAGTTACGCGGTTAAGGTGACCGCAACGGACAACGGGGGGGACAGCGGATCTGCCGAACTGGGCACAGGTTCCGGGGCGGATGTTATTTCCGTTTCAGGGTTTTCACCGATGGCAATGCCCCTGCCGGGCCGGCTGCAGATCAATAAACTGGCCAAAGACAGCGGCAGCACAATTCAGACCGTTGCCGTCAACGTGTTTGACCAGAGTACATCCGTAACCCTGGAGGCAAAAGACTCAAGCGGGCAGGTGCTGGCCACTGCCAGCGTTCCCGTGTCATCCAACGGTTCCGCAGTACTTTCATCTGACAGCTTTGACGGGTTGGCAGTTGACATGATTGACGCCACCTGCGATCGGAACCTGTTGCTTTTCTGCAGAATAACAACAGATACGGCGCGGATGACTGCGGAGCTTTCCACCTGTTTGAGCAGTCCGCTCTATGTACCCCACATTGCCGAAGAAGTGAACTACTGGGACACCTATGCCTACCTTTCAAACACCGATCCCCGGATGCTGGATGTCATGGTTGCGGGCCAGACAGCGTCCGGAACCGCCGCCCTGTCTGGAATTGTTGACCTGGAAGCGCTCCTTCCGGAAGATGTAGCGGTCGCGGACGCATGGGGAAAACTCACTGCCTATGAAACAGATCCCGCCACCGGCATCAGGAGCTTATCCGGATTTGAAATGTTTGTAAAAACCGGCAACGACGGTGCCGCCACCGAATTGGTGGGTGAGGGCAGCACCACGCTGTACATTCCCCATGTGCCGGAAGAAACCGACATCTTCTGGACCGGTTTTGCCTTACTGAATACAACTTCGGGAGAAGCAGATGTAACAGCCACGTTTTACGATGACAACGGGGCAGTTGTCGGGACAGAGTCTCTCACCATTCCGGCGCAGTCCAAAATCAAAGGCCTGATGACGGACTTATTCCCGGATGAAGCGGGAATTGCACGGTGGGGTATCCTCCAATCCACAAAACCCATTACCGGGATTGAAATCTACGGCACATACAATGCAGGTATCTGCGGCCTGGCGCTGCCGGCTGTGGCAAACACCTGGGGCGTTCTCCCCGACGTGCTTACCGGCGAAGAAAACTGGACCGGCATTGCCATCACAAATACCGGCGCCGCCGAAGCAACCGTCACCATCCGGCTGGTGCGTGCGGACGGTGCCATCCGGTCCGGCAGAACCGAACACATTACCGCCATGCATCGCTTCAAAGCCGTAGTCGTGGACTACTTCAGCACCGTAACCCCGCAGCCGGGGGATACCGTCCGCTACATCTCCGACCAGCCCATCATTGCCCTGGAAGCCAGCGGCGACCTCGACCGAACCTTCATGACCGCCCTTACCGGCACAAGATAGGGAGGCGGCAGAGCCGCCGTGGATAGTGAATTGTGAGTGGGGACAGTTCAGATGATCGGATGGTTCGGTGTCTTCAGCATGCTAAGGCATTCCATGAAGAGGAGTGCCCGAACCAGTGATGGCCGACCGCATCGCCACTGTCATTTGCATGGGGATCCAGCCCGACAAATGCCATCAGGCGATTGCATGGGGAATAGTGGCGAAAATCTCCGGTCATTGCCATGATCCCTGCTGCACCGTGTTCTGAAACACCCGGGATCGTTGATAACACATTCTTTGGATACATTTGCCGAAACTGTTTTGTCAGGGCCTTTTCCCACATTCGCATAGGCGATGCTACTGCTGAACCACTTTTACAGCATTATAGGGACATAAGCAGAAAACATGTTTACGACAATCGACATTCCGCTGTGTGGTTTGCAAAAAGCATTGACTTTGAGAAACGATGGAAGTATGGTTTTAGATACAAAAAGCGGAATAATATGTCAGGCGGAGGACTGACACTTGTCGCCTGATGGGGAGGTGGAGATGTTTTTGGAATTACTTCTTGTCACTTTTCTTATCGCAGTTGCCATTGCGACGGTGGTTGCACTTCTTTTTTCGAGGCCGATCAACAAGCTGCTGGGACATCTGGTATCGGAGGAACTGGCGCCCATCTGGCGTCGGTACATCGTCTTTGCTGTCTATGTAGTGGGTATTTCGGGAGGCGTCAGCGTAAGGGCCATTGAGAAGTATATTACTCCGGACAAGGAGGGAAAACTGCTTGTTCTGAACGCTGACCGGTGGATCCTCGAGACCTACAAGAGCGTGATCGGTACGCTTCAGAGTGTGGCCTGGATGCTTCTGATCTTCTTCCTGTTTGCGCTTGTGGCTTACGTTGTTCTGCGTGGTTTTGAGTTTAAACGATCAGCGAATGATCCCGAAAAATAGGACTCGGCTCATTTGATCAACCATTCTGGAATTCCGGAGACAGTTATTGTCGAATAAGCTTTCTGTGAAAACCGGATTAAGCGTGATCCATTCAGAAAGGAGTAAAGAATGAAACAATACACTCATGCATGGTTGGCTTTTATGGCTATTAAAAGGCTCGAACAGGCAGAATTGTCCAAGTCAAACAGGAAGTATGCAGACAGCCTGATAAAGTGGTTTAAAGACAACAAGGACGGTGTTATCCAAGGCGCCTGGTATCCGGATATGATTATAAAAGACATGGCAAGCAGCCATGTACTCAAATTCACTCCGGTAGATGAAGGCGAAAAGGGGAAGTTCAGAAAACTCCCGAAAACGCATTTGGTATATCAGTATTGTAAAGAGTCCGATTTGAAACAAAAAGCATATAAAATTGATCGAGATACCAACCTGCCTGATAGATGTGAATCAATTGCTCATTCTGTTGTAGATAACCTGAAGATGCAGGAAAGTGAGGAAAAAGGCTCACCTATTGTTCCTTCGGACAATCACGTCGCGACATTGTTTTTTATGCTCAGTCATTATATTGCGGATGCACATGTCCCCTTCCACTGTGATAGCAGAAGATTTTCAGAAGGAAACAACATTCACGGCAGACTTGAAAAAGAATGGGATGACGAAATAAAAAAATACTATCTGCTGGATAAAGCAAATGGCCGTTTCTTCTATGATCCGACAGGATATCCTTTGTTTGATAAGAAAAAAGACCAGCTCTATAAAGAGTCTTTTCTTAAGAAGGTTGATGATAATCTTCGTAAAAGGAAATTTGCTGTTTCATTTGGCCCCAAAAACGGAAATGTCTGGGATTTCATGAGTGCGATTTGCCAATACTCATACCTCCTTTCGTATCGATTTATCCCTGAAGGAAATGACCACACAAATGTCACAGCACATAATTGGAAAAAATTGGGGTCAATAAATCTGGAGGACGTTAGCATCGCAGCACTGTCTGATGCAATTGACTCTATCGCAACGGTATATTTCAGGATATGGCGCCGTTACAAAAAATGGGAGAAAAGGTAGAAAATGCTGTTTCGGGGAACTACATAAATGCTGATTGTATCAATCAGCTCAGTGGCTGAAAAACGCCCTTTTCTGGGTTATGACGAGCCGGCTGAATGAAGAGGTCCGGCATGATTATTCTTGCGACGATTATCGGGTTTTACGCTTTTATGACGCTCTACCTTTTTCTTGTACAGGACAGGATGATATTCCTGCCCCCGAAACTGACCGAACAATCACCCCAATCCATCCGATACAAGGCATTGGACAAAAGTTTTAATGTGGATGGCGTTCTGTTACGCGGCTGGTTAGTCAATCCGGGTAAGCAGAAGCTGATTATTTACTATGGCGGTAATGCGGAAGAGGTTTCGCTCAACATCGAGGATTTCAGGCGGTTGACAGACTATTCTGTTCTTTTGTTGAACTACAGGGGCTATGGGCGTAGCGAGGGGCGCCCCGGGCAGGCGGCGTTGTTTGGGGATGCATTGCGGGTTTTCGATCAGATAACAGTCGAGATGAATATTTCTTCCGCAGAAGTGGTGCTCTTTGGCAGGAGTCTTGGTAGTAGCGTGGCAGCCTTTGTTGGAGGTAAGCGACCGGTTTCAAAGTTGATTCTTGTGACGCCGTTCGACAGTTTGAAAAGTGTTGCAAAGGCCCATTTCCCCTTGTTCCCTGTTGGCCTTCTGATGCGGCATTCATTCGATTCATTGTCCAGTGCAGAACATATCCAATGCAGACCGCTTGTCCTGATTGCCGGGGAGGATGAGATTATTCCAAGGAAAAACTCGATGAATCTGATTCATGCTTTCAAGGGGAATTGCACAGTTATCATTGTAAAGTTTGCGGAGCACAATTCCATTCACATGTTTCCGGAATACTGGTTGTCAATTGAAAATTATCTCGGAAACGATTAGTTAGAAGAGAAAAAGTATATTATGAAGGAATAAGTGAAATGCCTGTGTCACCGTGATGAGTTGGAGAAAGGCAGGGAATTGACTAAGCTCTGTCTCTTCTGAATATTGTCCGGACTCGAACTTAGGTTTAACCTTAGAACTTGTCTGGTCTTAAATCGCTTTATGGGCACAGTTTTTACCGGCCTTTTTTGCGTGATAAAGTGCATCGTCAGCTTTACGTATGACAGATTCGATGGGTTCCGGGTGGTCATAGGAGGAAACACCGGCTGAGACGGTAAATTGTATTTTGTTCTCATGGCAGGAAACACAAATAGATTCAATATTGTGGCAGATTTTTTCTGCCAGTTGAAGTGCACCGTCAATCGTTGTGTCAGGCAGGAGGAGAAGGAATTCTTCTCCTCCCCAGCGAGCGGGAACATCCTGTAACCTCAATGAGTCAGCCAATACCTGCGCAAGCATTATCAATACATTATCACCGCATTCGTGGCCGAAGGTGTCGTTGATTTTCTTGAAATCATCAATATCCAGCATAATGAAACTGAAAGGTTTCCAGGTGCGTCCCATTCGAACTGTTTCAATTTCAATTCTTTCCAGCATGGAGCGTCGGTTATACAATCCGGTTAACTGATCTGTACTGGCCAGTTGTTCCATCTTTTGAAACGCTTGCTCCAGGGCTTTACCGCTTTTGACTTTCAGCTTAAACCGGTGGTAGAGGGTTATAAGAAGAATAATTGCCAGGACAATTGCCAAAATGGAAAGGGTGATCGTTACCCGTTGGCGGCGGATTCTTTCGTCTCTCACTTCCTGTTCTTTTTTCAGAAGCTGGATTTGTTTTTCCCTTGTTTCCTTTTCATGTCGGGCTTTCATGGCGGACAGTTTTTCATAAGCCTGGGCTGATAGCAACTTGTTCTTAATTTTGTCGAATTCATTTCTGAATTTCAGTGCTTCCTCGTAGCGGTTTTGTTTTTCATAGAGTTTGTAAAGGGATTCCGAGGTATCTTTCAGGCGGTTCTGATCCTGGATTTCCTGTGCCATGTGGTAAGCGCGGAGAAGATAAGTTTCTG
>JAADJC010000035.1:0-9382 GCA_013151025.1 Acidobacteriota bacterium | reverse complement strand
CTGCGCAATGCGTAGAGTTGCCCGATGTTGGCGAGGGCTACTGAAATTCGCGGTTTTGCTTTGATCTCCTCAAAGATTTTGAGGGCTTCCAGATAATTTCTCAGTGCTTTTTTGTAGGCAGCCTGGCTTCGGTAGGCATCTCCGATGTTGTTCAGGCAAACGCCGATGTAATCCCGATTTTCTATCTTTTCTGCCAGTTCTAAGGCTGCATGGAAGTGCTCCAGTGCCTGCTCAACTTGCCCTCTGTTGCGCTCTACGTCTCCTACATTGATGAGTGAAATCAGTTCCAGTTGCGGGTTCCCTGTTTCCCGACTGATTTCCAGGCCTTTATTGAAAGATGCCATTCCTTCGTCGATTCTAGAAAGTTTCACCTGGATGTTTCCAATGGCATTCAGTGCCACACAAATCCCCGGTTTGTTTTCAGATTCTTCGTATAGTTTCAATGCCTGAGAAATATTGTCCAGTGCCATGCCGAATGATCCCCGGTTGTAATAAATCACAGAGATGTTGTTGTAAATGGCCGCAAGTTTGCTGTTAAGCCCGGCTTTTTTCATGTAGGGGAGGGCTTTTTCCATGTATGTCAGTGCTTTATCTGTTTTTCCCTGAGAAAGGGCGATTGCACCAATCCCGTTGAGGGCGCCACCAATGACAAGGGGCATGTCCATTTTTTTCCCTGCCGTAAGGGCGTCTTCGTAGGCTTTTTCAGATTGATCAAGATCCGAGTTGTAATAATTTCCGGTTCCCTGAGCCAGCAGGGCTTCTGCGGCGAGTTTGTTCCAGTTGTGCCGGATTGCCTCTTTATAGGCATCTTTTGCCAGTGACAACACCCGGTTTGGTGAACGGAAATGGTATTTTTCCGCCAATTTCAATTGAAGTTCGACTTTTGCTTTACCGGAGGTGGTGGTGAGAGATTTCTCCATTTCTTCAATTTCTCCCCCGATAATGTTAAAAGAGAAATAGAATAAAATCAGCACGAAAGCAAAAATACGTTTCATTAAATATCCTTCAGAAATGATGTCTGTTGATATGATACCAGATTTTACAGAGTTTCTCCTGTCATTTTTCGGGTGGTCCGACGGATACAAAGATGCACGTATTTCCTGATTTACATATTTTTCCAGAGTTTTGCTGCCGCTTTTCGGGCTGTTGAATAAATTTTGTCAGTATCAAATGGAAATTTTCCATCCCGATAAATAAATTTCCCGTTTACCATGACGGAATCCACATCCCGGGATGACATGCCAAAGGCCAGATGCCCGGCGGCATTTTCAGAGGTAAGCGGAGTGGGGGAATTGTAGTCCAGTATTGTAAAGTCTGCCCGATAGCCAGGCTGAATATGACCGAATTTGCCGGGGAAATAGCGTTCCAGAATACGGTTTCCGTTCTGTAGTATTTTTGCGAAGCTATCCGGCCACCAGCTGCCACCGGCATCCCGGTGCTTGAAGTATGCGAACTTGAATTCTTCAAACATATCAGCGCCGATTCCATCGGTTCCCATTGCGAGATTCTTAATCTGATGAATCTTTTCCATATAGCCCACGCTGTTGTTCATGTTGGATCTTGGATTGTGAATGAGGAATCCATCATTATTATTGAGCAGGCTGATTTCGATGTTGGTCAGGTGAACGCCGTGGACAATGAGGGCTCTTTCGTTCAGCAGGCCAAAACGCTGCAATCTGGCCAGCGGGTCTTCCCCGTAATGTTGCCGGGAAAAGGCGGCATCGTGGCCGTCTTCCGAAACATGCACATGAATGCCCCGGCCGGTTTCGTCTATAGCTTTTTTCATCATTTCCAGCGCTGAGTCATTGAGTGTGAAGGGGGCGTGTCCCCCGATGGTGGCTTCCACCAGCCGATGATCATCGTTTCTGTCAATCTGTTTCGCGAATTCAGTATTTTCTGCAATGCCGTCTTTCATACCGGTTTCGCCGTTGCGGTCTGTTGTTTCGTAACAGAGAATACCCCGCAATCCCACTTTTTCAAATGCTTCACGAATAATGTTCAGTGAGCCACGAATGAAGTTCGGGGAGGCGTGATGGTCAATGACTGCTGTTGTGCCGGCCTTAACGGCTTCCAGTGCACCGACAATGGCGCTGGACTGAAGGATTTCTCTGTCAATGGCTTTGTCCAGCCGCCACCAGAGGTTTTTGAGTATTGAGAGGAAGTTGGGCGAAGGGGGAATGTCGGCAGTAATGCCCCGGGCAAGGGCGGAATAGAAATGATTGTGGCTGCATACCATGCCGGGCATCACCAGTTTCCCATCCATGGGAATGATTGCCGCATCTGGGTAGGAAATCTTCAGATTTTTCCCTGTTTTAAGAACCCGGCCGTGTTCCAGTGCAATGTCAATGTCTGTTTCCACTTTGGAAGGGTTCAGCTGAACGATGGTGGTATCTGACAGGATTTTAATCATGGTACTCTCCTTTGTCAGGCAAATGTGTATCGATATCGGGTTACAACGGTTTCAATAAACTGACGAACATCGGCATTCAGTGCGGATGTTCCAAAGTTCACAGTGCCGGTATCTGTCAAGACACCGGTTCCTTCAGCCTTGCCCACGCGATAACGGATTCTGGTTTCCCCATTCACCGCTTCTACAAGAAAGCCATCATTCATACTGGCTCCAAAGTCTTCAGTGTTGCCGAACAGTGTAAGTTTGTCTTTGTAGGGAGCACCGTCGTAGGGGCAGAAGGTGGCGCAATTGCCGCATTCGTTGCACAGGTCTTCAATATGGAGAATCTGGTTCAGGTTGTGGCCGGTGTTATCAGCAAGGGTGACCATTATATTTGCCCGGTTGGGGCAGACTTCCACGCATTTGTTGCAGACTTCATCACATTGGAGGCAGCGGATGGATTCGACTTCTGCTACGAGAGCATCCGGGTCTTCGCTGTTGTAAGCCAGGAGGCGCCCCTTGTCATATATGGCCTTTTCCTGCGACTTCTGCGGATCGTGGACTGGCGTTTCAGGAAACAGAAGACCGTTCCAGTCGGGCTTTTGTTTGCGAATTATGGCTTCTGCCGCTTTTCTGCCATCGGCAATGGATTCTACAACTGTGGAAGGCCCTCGAACGGCATCACCGCCGGCGTAAACACCTGCCTCGCTGGTCTCCAGAGTTTCCGGGTTTGTCTGGATGGTTCCGTTTGGATTCAAAGCGATGTTATTTTCTGCGGGAAATTTTGGGTTTACCTGTTCCCCAATGGCCGCAATGACGGTATCCGCCGAAAGCTCAACGGTTTCTTCCGTGGGCTCCGGCCGGGGCCGTCCACCGGCATCGGGTTCTCCCAGTTCCATCACTCGGCACGTCAGGATGCCGTTTTTCAGAGATTCCGGGTTCAATAGCGGGAGAAATTGAACCCCCTCCTCAATGGCGTTATCAAATTCCTCTATATCCGCTGGCATTTCGTCATAGGTTCTGCGATAGATAATTGCAACTTCTTCCACACCGGGGAGGCGGGCTGCCGCGCGGGCGCTGTCCATGGCGGTGTTTCCCCCGCCGATGACGGCAACGTTTTTGCCTGGATGAAGTGATTCCGGGTCGTTATTGTAAGCCTTCAGGAAATCCAGGGCGCCGATGACATTGCGGTTGTTACCCTCAATCTTAAGCTTCCTTTCCCATTCCGCACCTATTCCGAGGAAAATAAAGGAAAATCCCCGGCTCTTTAATTCCGAAACAGAGAATTCCGGTTCACAGCCGAACTGGAAGTGAACCCCCTGTGCCTGAATGAAGTCAATGTCATTTTGCAGTGCTTCTTCCGGAATGCGGAAATCCGGCAGTACGTTCCGCACGACTCCACCGGCATCCATTTCTTTTTCAAAAACTGTGACATCCATTCCGGCAACCGCGAGGAAGTAAGCGCAGGACAACCCGGCGGGCCCGGCACCGAGGACGGCGACTTTGCCCCGGGCGATGGAATCCGGCCGTTTCCAGTTTTGTGTGAAGTTGTCATAACCCCTTTCAGCCGCGATTCTTTTCATTTCGCGGATTTGAACCGCGCCTTCATAGTCCAGCCTTGTGCAGTGAAACATACACTGGTGGTCACAGATGTAGCCGGTGATGTGGGGCAGGGCATTCTTTGTGTAAATGAGCCGGAGGGCTTCTTCGTAGCGTTTTTCTCCCACAAGGCGGATGTAGTCGGGAACATCCTGGTGGATGGGGCAGGCAACTTTGCAGGGGGCGACAAAGCAGTCCATCAGGGGCAGTTTGCCCGGTACACTGACAGTCCCGGGTTGTCGCCAGTCCCGGTCGTAGTTGAAATTGTCAAAGGCCGCATCCGCCAGTTCCTGTACAGCGCCCGCGTCAATGGCGTTTCTCCACGAAAGTCTGCTTCTGCTGATTTCTTCCGTCATGGCGGCCAGGCGAAGGTAACCACCGGGCTTCAACAGTTCCGTTGCCACAGTGACGGGGCGAATGCCGGTGGACAGAATATCTGCCACATTTCCCTGGTTAGCTCCGCCGGAGTATGAAATCGGCAGTTTTCCGTCAAATTCCATTGCCAGCTTCTCCGAAAGCATCATAGTCAGCGGGTACAGGGAGCGGCCGGACATATACATTTCATCGCCTGGGAGCCGGCGTTTCGTATTCTTAACCCCAAGGGTGTTGGAGAGTTTTACACCGAAACTCAAGTCTTTTTCTTCTGCCAGCCGCATAAGCCGTTTCAACATGGGGACCGCGTCTTCGTATTGCAGGTCTTTCTCAAAGGATTCCGGGTCCAGCACAATATCTTTAAAGCCCAGAAAAAGGAAAGTGTCGGAAACTTGATTGTGTCCGAGAAGGGTCGGGTTGAGTTTTACATAGGTATGAAGGCACTTTTCCGTCAGCAGGTAGCGGCAGATGGATTCAATTTCGGCGGGGGGGCAGCCGTGCATGGTGGATAGGGTGACGGAGCGGGAAATGTCCGGGCGAATCGCATCCGCTGTTTTTTCCAGTTCGCGAATGCGAATTTTCAGATTTTCCGGGGCGTCACGCCAGTTTGTTTCATCCTTCGCGAAGGTTTTCAGTTCTTCAATGGCATTCAGAAAAACCGGGTGCGTTGAAGCATCTATCATGCTGTTAATGAAATGCTGCATTTTGTCGGTCTGGATTCCCTTCAGGTCATAGCCGACACTCATATTGAAAATGAAACCCTGGCTGTCCGGGGAATCCATATCAAAGAGTGTTTTCAGCACATGAAGGAGAACCCAGCCGTAGACATATTCAGTGAAGGCCTGCTCCAGGGTCAGTTCGGTTGACCATTCGGTGTTGTAGCCCTCGTCCAGGGCGTCGATGCAGGGCTTTTCAAATTCCAGCGCGTCCATTTTCTGGACCGTTTTCAGTTCAAAGAACCGTCCCCCGACAAGGTAGGCGGCCGCAATGTTCTCCGCGAGCTGGGTGTGGGGCCCTGCTGCCGGACCAAGTGGCAGCGTGCATTCTTCCCCGAAAAAATGAACAGGTTTTACCCGTGCGGTTTGAATAAATCGTTCTTTCGGAAGCCCGAAAACAGTTCCGTACTTTGAATATTCCGAGACAATCCATGTTAAATGTCTGTGTAGTGTAAACGGACGCATCCGGTCTGTCATTTCTTCTCCTTTTTATCGCTTGTGCAGGAAGGGCCGGTCTTTTTGAACTGGATCAGCTTCCTGGATATTTCTCTTTTCTGAGCCGTTTCCATACCCGCTCCGGTGTGAACGGTGTTTCGTAGAGTCGAACGCCTGTGGCGTCAAAAACCGCGTTGGCAATTGCGGGAATGGGACCGTTGATGGCGATTTCTCCCACAGATTTGGCTCCGTAGGGTCCGGTCTCTTCGTAGGAATCCACGAGAATCGTCTCCATTTCCGGCAAATCTTTTGCGGTGAAAATTTTGAAGTCCCAGAAGCGTGGATTGGTCATCCGCCCTTTGGAATCAAATAGGTAGTCTTCTGTTAGTGCGTAGGAAAGTCCATTGACCACAGCGCCTTCCACCTGGCCTTCCGCAAGGGCGGGATTGATTGGCTGGCCGCAATCCACCGCAGACACGAATTTCAGCACCCGGATTTTACCGGTACGGGTATCCACCTCCACTTCCGCGAACTGGGCAATGAAGGGGGGAGGGGATTCTGCCGCGATATTTGAAGCAGAGGCCTGAATCTGGAACTGGTCGTTTGAATACATCGCGTAGGTGCAGATATCCGAATAGCTCACGGACTTGCCGGTTTTTGTGTCGGTGACGAGGCTTTCTCTGACGGTTAAGCCGCCTGCGTCCGTGTTCAGTATCTTCGCTGCGACACCGAGAACCTGCTCCCGGATTTTCGCGGCGCATTTTTTAACCGCCGCGCCGGAAATGTAGGTTGTGGAAGACGCGTATGCGCCCACGTCAAAGGGGGTTAAATCGGTATCGGAAGACAGTACGATGATGTTTTCCACCGGAACATCCAGTGTTTCCGCCGCAATCTGGGCGAGAATCGTGTCGGAACCGGTTCCGAGGTCGGTGGCGCCGATGTACAGGTTGAATGAGCCGTCCTCGTTCATTTTCATGGAAGCCGCACCCATGTCAATCTTGGGAATACCGGAGCCCTGCATGGAAACGGAGAGGCCGACCCCCCGAACCTTGTCCGGCCCGTTTTTCAGCCGTTTGTTTCGCTTTTCGTACCACCCGATGGCAGTCGCACCTTTGTCGAGGCATTCATCCAGCTTGCAGGATTTAATAATCTGGGCGACACCCTCTTTCCCTTCACCGAGGGCCTGGAAAACAGGTGAAGTTTCACCCTCTTTGATGTGCCATTTTTTAATGAAGGAAACCAAATCCTGTTTGGTTTTTCTGGCAATCATGTCCAGATGCTGATTGAGGGCGAAATAGGTCTGGGTCGCGCCGTATCCACGGTAGGCACCACCCACCGGAAGATTTGTGTACACGGTATGGCCGATAAATCGGATGTTTTCAATCTTATTGAAAAGCGGCAGCACTTTGGAGCCGCCATTGGACAGTACTGTGAGGGCGTGGGAGCCGTAGGCACCGTTGTTCATCAATGCGTCCATTTCCAGTGCTGTGATTTCCCCGTCTGCTTTGACACCGGTTTTCAAGGTGACCCGCATGGGGTGACGGGTTCGGGAAGAAACAAAGACTTCCGGCCGGGTGAGGACGATTTTGCAGGACCGTCCGGTGGACCAGGTGGTCAATCCCACTAGCTGCTCCAGAAAAACCTCCTGTTTTCCGCCAAAACCGCCGCCAATTCGTGGTTTGATCACCCGGATATCCCGGATGGGAATGTCCAGAACCCGGCTGACAATTCGCCTTGCGTGGAAAGGAACCTGAGTCGCGGTGATGATTACAAGGCGGTCCCGCTCGTCGAGGTAAGCAGCAGAAGTATGGGGTTCAATGGCACAGTGTGCGGCGTATTGAGTATAGAAAGTGTCTTCCAACACAAAGTCTGCTTCCTGAAAGCCTTTTTCAAGGTCGCCGAACTTAATCTCCACTTCGGCGGCCAGGTTCCGTGAGGAATCGTACTTGACCGGAATCGGCATCTTCGCGTCATCTCCATGGAGCCGGGGCGCACCGGGTTCCATTGCCTTTTCCGGGTCAAACAGCGGTTCCAGCTCCCGGTACTCCACTCTAATTGCATTAATGGCAGCTTCAGCCGCTTCTTTCGTCTCCGCCGCCACGGCGGCAACCCGGTCTCCGACAAAGCGCATCTTGCTGTCAAACATCCGGGAATCATACGCCGATGGTTCAGGAAACCCCTGTCCGGCGGTGGTATGGAGAACAGCGGGAACATTTTCGTGATGAAAAATCCGAACCACGCCGGGAATTGCCAGCGCGTCCGTGGTATCAATAGACAGGATTTCGGCATGGGCGTGGGGAGAATATAAAATGGAAATATGAAGCGCGTCCTTCAGTGGGAAATCGTCGGTGAATTTCGCGTTCCCCTTTGCAAGGGAAAGGGAATCAATCTTTCGAACCGATTTGCCAACGGTATTGAAGTTTTTATTCATGGCGTTTTGTCCTCTCAGCGGCCAGTTGTACCGCTTCAATAATCTTCACATATCCGGTACACCGGCAGAGATTGCCGTCCAGTGCCTGTCGGATTCGCCCGGTATCCGGGTCCGGGTTCTCCTGAAGCAGTGCGTAAGTGGCAAGCACCATTCCAGGGGTACAGAAGCCGCACTGCACCGCCCCGGCATCTACAAACGCCTCCTGAATCGGCCCCGCGCTTCCGGCATCCAGCCCCTTGACAGTGGTCACGTCGGCATCCATGGCCGATGCCGCGAGTACCTGGCACGAATTTACCAGTTTTTCATTGAGCAATACCACACAGGCACCGCATTCCCCGTCCCTGCATCCTTCCTTGACTTCAGTAAACCCGTAGTTTCTCAGTACATCCAGCAATCTGTCAGTGGGAGAGAACTGTACGGAAATCAGCTTGCCATTTATAGTTAACTTTGTCTTCATGCCTTTTCTCCCGCTATTTTCATAAGCATCCGCTTTAAATTAACCTGGGCGACATGCTGCAGGTATTCACCGCTTCCGTGTTTACGATTGGCAAACTCGATCTGAAAGAAGTCTTTTGTTTCAATTGAATCCAGATGGGAAACGGGATTTCCATTGAGGGCGTCTTCCAGCTTTTCCGCCCGATAGAATCGTTCTTTATTTCCCACCAGGACAATGCGGACATCCTGAAATACTTCTGGATTGGGTGTGAAAGTGATCGTAATGGTGAAAGCCGGGTAATCCACCTGGGTCCGGATTTCCCGATGGTGCAATCCTGAATGCGGGTAATTATCAGTGGATATCCGGGTAATCAGAGAGCCGGCCCGTAACCCCCTCTGTGTCAGATAATCTTGAATCGAATACGTACCGGTTTCGCGGCCGATAAGCGCAACTTTGGCGTTCAGCAGGAGAAGGGGGCCGATAAAGTCGGACCACGCAGGGAAAGCGGCTACGCTGCCCCCGGCTGTAATCCTGTTTCGAAGGGGAGTGGACGCGGAATGCATCAGGGACTGAACCAGGACATGGCCGGGGTCAGCAACCCGGATTTCCCGTATGATATGGTCATATGTACACATTGCACCAATTTCAATGCTTTCAGACCGGACCTGCATATCTCCCATCGGCAACCGGGAAAGATCCACAATACCCTGAATGCCTCGGAAACCCCGACGAATCAGGGCAGTTCCGCCGCTGTGAGGGGCTTTTTTCCCATCACTGATGAGGCGGGCGGCTTCGCTCAAATCTTCCGGATAATACCAGTTCAACTGTTCCATGATGCTCCTTATCTTCAATGAATATTTTTCTGACTACCTATTTTCCCAAATCCCTTCTCTCCGGTCAAGTGGTGAGCGCATTGGCATCCCCCCATTTTTTCAAACCACCTCCAGAAAAGCCGATGGCCAGTCAAACAAGGGACGCTGAATCGCCTCCCATCTGGCCTTGTG
>JAADJC010000025.1:34680-79846 GCA_013151025.1 Acidobacteriota bacterium | reverse complement strand
GCCTGCTGGCCCCGGACTGGTCAGCTTCTGAAGTGTATGGATTCCCGGTTAAACATCCAGATGGTAATCGCGATGATAACGCCGGCAGCGCCGGTTGTGGTCAGCATGGTGGACAGGAAGTGGCCGAACTGGAATTTGAATGTCAACAGTTCCTGCATGCTGAATGAGGTATTGACCACCGGAATCCAGAAATAGTATTCCGGAATTTTCAGCGGCGCGGTCATGGAAATGATGCCGATAAGGATGAATACCATTAAAAACGGCGTAAACAGGGTCTGCCCTTCTTTCATACTCTTGGCGTAGGAGCCGATGGCAATAATCAGTGCGGCGGCAATCAGTGCGATGGGCAGTATCAACAGCAGGAGCAGGATGAAGGTCTGGGGCATGATGCTGAAGGCGAATCCGCTGCCTGCTGCGGTTTCGCCGGCCTTTTTAACCATTCCCGGCTCAATGGTGGAGGCCTGCAGGCCGATGGCGACGACGAAACCGATTACGTTCAGAATGCCGTAGAGGAATTCAATTGATACGACATAAAGGAGTTTCCCCAGTACAATCTGGGAACGGGATGCCTGACTCACCAGCAGTGTCGCGATGGTTCCTTTTTCTTTTTCTCCCGTTGAAACTTCCAGCCCGAACCCCATTGCGCCGGAAAAGAGCATGATAATTATCATGTATGGGAGAATTCTCCCCAGAAACATGCCGCTGACCTTTGCCTTGGATGCCACATCTTTCCGCTTGATTTTGAAGGGGTGGATGGCGGATTCCGGAAGCCCTGCTTCTTTCAACCGTTTCGTCACCACTGCGTCCCGGTACGCCTCGGCAGTTGTCTTCAGTTTTGCGGCAGCTACCCGGGAGGTCCGTTCGCTGGACAGATAGCGGATTTCGAGGTTGTTCGTCATTTTCACAATGGCCTGAATCTTGTTGTCCTGAAGCAGTGTTTCCGGCTCTCCGGAAACGGTGTTTAACACGCGGATGTGGGCGTCTTCAGGAAAGTACCGCTGGAATTCAGCCGGGACCGAAGGTGCGAGATAAACCTTGAAGGTAGTTGTTTTCAATTCGCTTCGGTTCTTGGAGGAAAAATGTCCGATTACGTTGAACATAAGGGGATAAAATACGATTGGTACCACGAATATCATAAAGAGGGTTCGTCTGTCCCGGAGAAAAACTTTGAATTCTTTTTGAAATATTGTCAGGATGTTGTTCACGCGTCCCTCCTTTCCGGCACCAGCTTGAAAAAAATATCTTCCAGTTCTACTGCTTCATATTTTTCCAGGAGTTCCGGCAATGTGCCTTCCGCCACAATGCTTCCGGTATCAATGATGACAAATCGGTCGCAGATTTTTTCCACCACACTGAGGATGTGGGTGGAGATTATCACTGTTTTGCCTTCGTCCCGCATTTCTTTCAGGAAATCCGTGACTGTTTTCGCGGTGAGAACATCCAGCCCGTTGGTGGGTTCGTCAAAAATAATCACGGAGGGGTCGTGAATCAGTGCCCGTGCGATGGATACTTTCTGCTTCATGCCGGTGGAAAAACCGGATATCAACCGCTTTCTGTCCTTTTTCAGGTCCAATCGGTCAAAAAGGTAATCGGCACGTTTCGCAATGTCTGTCATTTCCATTCCGGCAAGTTTGCCAAAAAATTTCAACGTGTCATCCGGTGTCAGCCGGTCATAAAGCCCGGTTTCCGTGGACAAGAAGCCGATTTTCCGGCGTATTTCAGCCTTTTCTTTTAGAATGTCATGTTCTTCTACAATGGCGGTTCCGCCGGTGGGGGAAAGCATGGTGGAGAGAATTCGAAGGGTTGTGGTTTTACCGGCGCCGTTTGGCCCAAGCAGGCCGAAAATTTCGCCGTCTTTCGCGGTAAACGAAATTCCCTTCAGGGCTTCCACTGATTTTCCCCGGGATTTGAATACTTTTTTGAGTTTTTTTGCTTCGATCAAACGCCCCTCCTGTTGAAGATTGCAACTGGATTGTAACCGATAAAGCCGGTTATCTGTTTCTTCTTACGTTTTTTTCTGTATTTTTATTCTTGTCCGGCACGAAAATGTTCAATTTTTCTGATAATAAAAAAGGGGCGCGAAGACGCCCCCCCTGACGATATCGTGGGTTAAAATGTCAATCTGCTACAGATTTTACGTATTTGACAACACCTGTTTTAAGGGCGGATTCTTCCACTGCTTTGGCAACAGCCCGGTGGAGCTTTGTATCAAGGATGTTGGGGACCAGATCACCGACCATAGTGAAGCTGGCGATGGTGGTGGCGGCGGCAATTTTCATGGCATTATTGACGTGGGTGGCCCGTGCCATCAACGCCCCTTTGAACAGCCCGGGAAAAGCAATGGCATTGTTGACGGAACGTCCGTCCGCCGCATAGGCGGCACCGGCACTCAGCGCGTCTTCCGCCGTAATTTCCGGATTGGGGTTGGACAGCGCCAGAATCACCTGTTTGGGTTGGATCATTTCCGGTTTAATCAGTCCCGGCACACCGGTGGTGGCAATGACGATTCTGGCTTCTTTCATCACCCCTTCCAGATCGGTGGGAATACCTCCCAGCGCCTCAAATCGTTCTGTTGCTTCTTTGTTGATGTCGGTGCCGTATATCTGTTTGATCCCGTATGCTCTGAGCAGTTTTGAGATGCCGATTCCCGCGGCACCCAGCCCGACAATGCCGACGGTGGCCCGTTTCAGGTTCAGATAGGTGTACTGGGCAATGTTCAGAAGTGCCGACAATACCACGACGGCGGTGCCGTGCTGGTCGTCGTGAACCACCGGAATATCCAGTTCCGCATCCAGCCTGTCTTCAATTTCAAAACATTCCGGCGCCTTGATATCTTCCAGTTTAATGGCGCCGTAAGTGGGCGCAATGGCTTTGATCGCCTGAATCACCACTTCCGGGTCTTTGTTTTCAATAAGAATGGGATATCCGTTGACCCCGGATAAAATTTTAAAAAGCAGGGACTTTCCTTCCATGACCGGCATGCCGGCCACGGCGCCGATGTCCCCCAGTCCGAGGATGGCGGTTCCGTTGGTAACAATTGCCACGCTGTTCTGGATGCCGGTGTACTTGTATTTCAGTTCGGGATCCGCCTCAATTTTTTTGCAGACGGATGCGACACCGGGGGTGTATACAATACTGAGATCGTCAATGGATTCGACTTTCACCCGTGGGCGGATTTCGATTTTTCCGTCCACATGGGCTTCATTGACCGCATCTTTCACTTCGATCAGGTCCACGCCGTCCATTTTCCGGATTTCATCGCAGATTCTGTCGAAGGTTTCTTCATCCGATACGTACAGGTCAATATCCCTGATTTTCGTCCGTTTTCCCACATGAACGGTGGAAATTTCACCGAAGAGGGCACCGTATTCTCCGATCATAGTGGCAAAACGCCCGAGAAAACCGGCCACATCGTCAAATTTCAATCGGGTTCTTTTAATGATATTATTGCGCATATTCTTTCCTCCGGAGTCAGCCGTCAGGCCATCTCGGCAGGTATCATACACTTTTTCTTTTTCAACACAAGCGTCTGGAACAGCTTTTTTGACAATCTTTGAGGTTTGAGCAGAAAAGTGCGAGTGCGAGGCAGAAAACTCAGGAAACGGATTGACCCGTTTCCCGTCCTGTCTGGATTTTGTCCGGACTCAACCTTGCCTCCGACTCAAACTTGGCTGCATAGGTGTCAGTGACTCATGGCGGCGACGCCAATGAGGGAGACGAAGCCAATGACCAGAACAGCAATGGCGATTCCGATGAGCATCCAGATTAGTGACGCGATGCAGAAGTTTTTCCGGTTGAGGTTGCCGGTACTACTGAGCGCCCAGTACAGGTACATGACGATGTTTAAAAGTGGTATTGCCAGAATGAGAATGGTTACAAACCAGTCTCCCACTGTCATTGGCCGGTTTTGAGCATTGTTTTCCATTTGTGACCTCCCTTTGTTATATCCTTTTTATGAGATTCATTTGATTGTACGATAAATAGAAGCAGAGGTTTCCGGAGCGAATCAGGAAATTGGACGCATTTCCGGGTTGTGTGGTAAGATAAAACAGGATTTCATGATGGAGGGAATGATGAATAGAGAAGCGCTGGGCATGATTGAAACCAAGGGCCTTATCGGGTCAGTTGAAGCGGCAGATGCAATGGTCAAAGCGGCCAATGTTGAGCTTATTGGAAAGGAATATATCGGTGGCGGCTATGTTACCGTGATGGTACGGGGAGACGTTGGCGCTGTGAAGGCGGCTACTGACGCAGGTGCTGCCGCAGCACGCCGGGTTGGTGAGTTGATTTCGGTCCACGTGATTCCGCGCCCCCATGGCGATGTAGAGACTATTCTGCCGGGGTACAAAGCACCGAGAAAGGCGTAGAACTGAACAATGAGCCAGTTGGATGCGGTTTTTGCCCGTCTTGAAGCAGCGGGAAAAATCATAGAGGGATATTCCCAGGAGCAGGTGGATCAGATGGTTCACTCAATTGTGGATGCCGGTGTGAGGGAAAATCGGCGGTTGGCTGAGCTGGCGGTTTCTGAAACCGGTTTCGGCAGAGTGGCGGACAAGATGATTAAGAATGAGCTGTCCACTACGATTCTCTGGGACTCCATTAAGGATGAAAAGACTGTTGGAATTATTCGGGAAGACTCGAATCGGAACATATGGGAAGTCGCTGCGCCTGTCGGCATTGTGGCGGCTGTTATTCCATCTACAAACCCCACTTCCACAACATTGTATAAAGCGATTATAGCGTTGAAAGGAAGGAACCCAATTCTGTTTTCTCCCCATCCATCCGCAAAGGAGTGCATCGGGGAAACCGTGAGGGTTATACAGAACGCGCTGAAGCAGGCCGGAGCGCCGTCAGACACAGTACAGGTCCTGGAAAGCCCCACCATTGAGCTGACCAACGAGATGATGCGTCATCCGAAAACCGGGGTAATTCTGGCTACCGGTGGGCTGGGCCTTGTGAAAGCGGCCTATTCGTCCGGAAAACCGGCATATGGCGTCGGGCCGGGAAACGTACCTGTTTTTGTGGAGCGTTCCGCCGAAGTGGAGAAAGCGGCAAAAGACGTTGTTGCAGGAAAATCTTTCGATAACGGCACTGTCTGTGCGTCCGAGCAGTCGGTGATTGTGGATCAGCCCATTGCGGACCGCATGCTGGACGCCTTTAAGCGAAATGGTTGTTACGTAGTCAACGATGAAGAAAAGAAGAAGCTGGAACAGGTGGTTGTGACCCCCAAGTTTACGGCCAATCCGAAGATTGTAGGGAAAGACCCGGCGGTGATTGCCGGGATTGCAGGTTTTTCCGTGCCGGAAGAAACACGGGTGTTGCTTGTGCCAATGGATGGGGTGGGAAAAAATCATCCGCTTTCCATTGAAAAGTTGTCTCCGATTCTATGCTTCTATGTGGCAGATGGCTGGCAGGCTGCCTGTGAGCGTTGCATCCAGTTGTTGAATTTCGGTGGGCTGGGCCATTCCCTTGGGATTCATTCCAGGAATCTCGATGTAATCCGTGAATTCGCGTTGAAAAAACCCGCTTTCCGGATTCTGGTTAATACCCCTACGACCCACGGAGCTGTTGGGTACACGACCCGGTTGATGCCCTCCATGACACTAGGTTGCGGGACTTTCGGCAATAATATTACATCCGAAAATATCACGGCAAAGCACATGATCAATGTGAAAAGGGTGGCCTTTGAGACCAATCCGGTAAATATCGGTACTGAATCTCCGCTGCAGGTGGGTGCTTCCTCCGGTCTGGTTGACATTATTGACCGGAAGCTTCAGGGCCGCGTGGTGGCGGAAACGCCTCATGATGTAGTGGATTTTGTGTCGGAACGGGATGTAGTGGATGCTGTGAGAGAAGGCCGGAAAATACTTATTTCCTCCCGGACCATGGTTACGCCATTGGCGAAGGATACCGCACGGGAGCATGATGTTTTCAGGAAGGTGGATTGATGGACAGACGAGATATCGTGTATAAAATTACCGAGATTATTTTCAAGCACCTCGGTGATTCTGCAAATCCGGAAATTGTAAAGCAGATGGTTCGGGACCTGATTACCACCGTTCCGATGGGTGAGGATGGTGCCGGAGCCCAGGTTTTAAATGCGGACCCGGCAGAGAGCCAGGCTGCTATTATCACTGCTTTCGGGAAGAGTCAGCCTGGGATTGTAGCCGGAATTACAGGTATTCTTGCAGAAAAAAACATAGACATTACCGATATTACCCAGACCTTACTGGGTGAGAATTTTGCCATGATTGTGATTGTTAATCTGGTGGGGTCAAATTGCAGTTTTTCAGAATTGAAGGAAATGCTGACGAAAAAAGGTGAAGAGCTGGGCGTCGGCATCTTTTCTCAGCACGAAGAACTGTTCCAGTTCATGCACAAGGTGTAACAACCGAAGAGTGCTCAGGGAGATAATTGTTAAATGCTTGGTAGCTTTAGTACAAGAGAGATTCTCGAAACGATCAAAATGATTCAAAAGGAACATCTGGATATCCGCACTACCACTATGGGGATTTCCTTGTTTGATTGCATTTCTTCTTCCGTGGAAGAAACGAAAACCCGTATCTATGACAAGGTAATGAAGTATGCCGGAAATCTGGTAAAGGTGGTCAATGGCATTGAAGAGGAATTCGGTATCCGGGCAGCCAACAAGCGGGTTTCTGTTACACCGGTGTCCCTGATCGGTGGTGTTTCAATAGACCGGGACGGCTTTGTGGAAATTGCAAAAGCCCTGGATAAGGCCTGTGATGAAATCGGTGCAGATTTTCTCGGTGGATATTCAGCTCTGGTGCAGAAAGGGGCCAACCGGGTAGAGAAAGAATTTATCCGATCCATTCCCCAGGCATTAGCGGAGACAGACCATATATGTTCTTCCGTCAACGTGGCATCTACCCGTGCCGGTATTAACATGGACGCGGTTCGGGAAATGGGGACAGTCATCAAAGAGATGGCGGAGATTACGAAAGACCGGGGCGCACTGGCGAATGCCAAGTTTGTGGTTTTTGCCAACGCGGTGGAAGACAATCCCTTCATGGCAGGGGCATTCCATGGGGTATCGGAACCGGAATGTGTTATCAATGTCGGGGTCAGTGGGCCGGGAGTGGTCAACCACGCGGTTAAAGATGCCGGTCCGGTGGATCTGGGTTCCCTTTCTGAAATCATCAAGAAGACGGTTTTCAAAATTACCCGTGCCGGTGAGCTCATTGGCAGGGAAACGGCTCGACGTCTGGGCGTACAATTCGGGATTCTGGACTTGTCCCTGGCGCCCACACCGGTAGCGGGGGATTCCATCGGTGAAATCCTGATGAACATGGGCCTGGGACAGCCCGGTGCGCCGGGAACCACAGCAGCACTGTCGTTGTTGACCGATGCGGTGAAAAAGGGCGGCGTGATGGCGTCGTCCTACGTGGGCGGCATGTCCGGCGCGTTTATTCCGGTTTCAGAGGATGCTGCTATGATTGAGGCGGTGAAAATCGGCGCGCTGACCCTGGAGAAACTGGAAGCCATGACTGCGGTCTGCTCGGTGGGTCTGGATATGGTGGCGGTTCCGGGGAATACGCCGGCATCGACAATTTCCGGTCTCATTGCCGATGAAATTTCCATCGGCGTGGTCAATGGAAAAACCACCGCTGTCCGTGTAATTGTACCGCCGGGAAGTAAAGTCGGGGATGTGGTGAATTTCGGCGGGCTTCTGGGGATGGCCATTGTTCAGGATATCAACAAATATTCTTGTGACCGCTTCATCCAGCGGGGTGGACGAATTCCGGCCCCGATTACCAGTATGCGGAATTGAAATGTCGGAGCAGCAGCTGATCGAACGAATGAAATCCGGCGATGAAGAAGCCTTTACCCAGTTTTTTGACCAGTATCGGGATACCATTTACAATTTCGGCATTCGCTTCTGTGGAAATCCGGAGGACGCCAGCGATATTCTCCAGGAAACTCTGATCAATACCTTTAAATACATCCGAAATTTTAAAGGAAACGCCAAGCTGACCACGTGGCTCTACCGGGTTGCGTCCAATGCCTGTCTTCAGAAGCGTCGCAAGGAAAGCGGGCAGGAAAGCAGCCTGGATGAACTGCTGGAAACTTCTCATGATGCAGGAAGTGACAACCGCTACCATCCCCAGGACAAACTGGAGCAGAAGGAAGCGGCAAGGGTGATTGAAAATGCGATTTTGAATCTTCCGGTACACTATCGAATTCCTTTTCTTCTCAGGGAAGTGGAGCGATTGCCCCATAAGGAAATTGCAGAAATTCTGGAAACGTCCCTTTCCAATGCAAAGGTAAGAGTCCATCGGGCAAGATTATTGCTGCGGAACCAGGTGGCGGATTATTTCAAAAGGGGTCGGTGATGAAATGTGAGGAAATTCTGGATATTCTTTCCGATTACGTAGACGGAGAGTTGGCCCGGGGCCAGTGTCAACGGATTCAGGAGCACCTTGAGGTTTGTCCCCATTGCCGGGAGTTTGTGGAGACGTTCAGGGAGAGCCTTGAAATTGCCCACGGTCTGGATAAGAAACTTCCGCCACAAGATGTCTGCGAATCTGTCCTCCAGGCGTTCAGAGAATCATGCAGGAAGAAAAACAACTGATACAACTGACTCTTATTTTGCAACTCTCACATATTCCGGTATAATCACAACAACAAAGAAGTAGGATGACCATGAAAAAGAACAGGTTTTCTCGGAACATGGCTGGATTCCTGCTGGTAATTGTCGCACTGGGGGGAATGGCTCATTTCTATCCCCCACCACCCTCAAAGCGTGTGATTTGTACCGGCCCGGGGCAGGTTGTGTCTCATTCAAATAAGCTTTTGACAAAAATACTTTCGGGAAAGGGAAACGAGGCGGAGAAAGCTCTTGTTTATAGCCGATTGAACCGCTTTGGAAACCCTGTTGCGGTTTTCAACCTGAACATGAAGCCGATACTGTGGAACGACTCCGCCAGGGGCTTTGAGGGTGAATACGAGGATACGTTGCCTGTGGTTCTGGATGGGGTCCGGATTGGAACTGTGGGAGTGGTTCAGGGCCATCAGCTTGTGGTAAAACGAAACAGTCCCAATGGCTCACTGGCGGTTCTGTTGGCTTTTGTTCTTCTGGGCATGATAGCCGTCGGGAGTCAATGGGCAATTACTCTGTTTGCAATGATTCTCCTTTTGCAGGTCATTCTTTCTCCTTTGCCCTGTTACCTTTTTCTGTTTGCGGGAGCACTTCATCTGAGAAGTCATCGGATTCCGGCTCTTCGCCAATGGTTGAACCCGCTTTTTGCCGGCTTCATGGCCCTGTTCTTTGTGATGCTTTTTCAGCGGGGCTTCAACGCGTTTCATTTTTATACTGCGCTTTATCACTCTCCGGTACTGGCAACATTTGGATTGGCCTGGCTGGCAGGGGCATTTTTTTCCGCCACCCGCCTTCACTGGTTTTCTGTTCTCATCCTGTTATCCACGGTGTTTTTTTCAGTGCCGGCTTTCATCCTTTGTGCGTTGATTGGCACCGTTGCCTACCTGTTTCAACGTTTGGGAAAGCCCTGGCACGCAATTCTGTTGATTTCTACAGTGGCGATTCTGGTTCTGGCCACACTGTACGGGGAGACCTGGTTTCGCATGAGCCGCCTGGTGTCGCAGAATGTAACTGAACCCGCTGAAATTGAGGCCCGGGCGTTTCAGGATCTGGATCGCTACCTTGAAATTGCAGAAACCGGTGGATTCCGCGATTTGCTGGATTATTTGAGATCTTCGGGACTGGTGGATTCCACATATGACTTTGAAGCTGTTTATTTTAACCAGATCGGGGAAATTATCAGTTTCTATTCCAGGGGGATACCGGAAGTGATGAGTTTGCCTGCAGAGCATTCTGTGGAGACACTGTCTGCCGGAAGGGGCGGTCGCCGTGTGGTTGCAGGAACCGCCCCATTCAAATATGGAATTTTGTCTTTGCGTTTGTCTGCGGACTTGTATACATTGTCTTTCCTGAAACCCGGGGGCTTGTACAGCGGGAGTTTTCAGATTCGCCGGTTGGCCGGCAGGGAAGTTGTTCGGATAGTAACGCCGGGCATTTTCCAGGTCCTTTCTGATCTCGCTTTTCTGATCCTTCTGGGAATGATCCTGTACGTCAGCTTTTCAAAGATGGCCGGGCCGGGTACACGGGGCCTGTTTGCCCGAACCGTGTTGGGCCAGTTTGCCGTTCTAACCGGTTTTCTCACCTTGGTGGGTATTTTACTGATGTTTCAATCCCGAACCTTTACCCGCAGCGTTTCTAAAGAGGGGCTTTACCGTACAGCAGATATGGCCAGTCATCTGCTGGAGCGGGATGAGCCGATGCTTTCCGATAGTTATCTTGGTTTTCTGAAGACCCTGATACACGGCGACTATTCCCTTTACAGCAAAGGCCTGGTGGTGTTCAGTACCAATCACCTGCAGACCCCGGTGCTGTTGAGCTATCCGGCCTACCTTAAGTCAACAACTGGTGAGAGCCGGGAAGCATTTTTTGAAGGAGAATATCTCTATGTCCCACTCACCCTCAACCGTTACCCGGCATCAGTTCTTCAGATCCGGCCTTTGGGCAGTTGGGAAACAACCCCGTTTCTCAACGGAGTCCGGGCTTTGATGATTGTATTGGTGTTGTTTCTGTTGGTTTCATTTCTGATTTCCGCTTTTCTTACAAGGAAGATTGTGGATCCGATTCTTTTACTGTCAGAGGCCTCAGAAGGCATTTCCCGGGGTGATTACAAGGTGGCTATACACTATGATTATGATGATGAAATGGGAACCTTGATATCCGCCATGGAACAAATGGCGCTTTCCCTGAAAAATCAGCGGCTCAACCTGGAGGCGTTGCTGGGCAATGTTTCATCGGCGGTGGCGCTTGTCGGGCAGGGGAAGGAAGTGGTTGCATCCAATCCCCTTTTCGGGAAATTGCCTGTAGAAATAACAGAGGGGCTGGTGGCTGGAAAAGGCCCTTTCAAAACAGACCTTGTACTCCATGGACGAAACTATCAGATTTCTGTCGTACAGCTTGAAAACGGGAATCATGTTGTAATCGTGGACGATGTTACGGATGTTGTACGGGCCAGTCGTTTGTCTGTCATCGGCGATATGGCGCGTCAGGTGGCCCACGACATCAAGAACCCGTTGACGCCCATCCGGCTTAATGCCGAATTCCTGGAGTCGGTGGCGAAGAAGGAGCCCCGGAAACTGGCGGGGATAATTCCCCGGGTGGTAGAAAATATCCTCAAGAAGACAGAAGAACTGAAAGCTATTTCAGCACAATTTTCGGATCTGGTGAGGGCTTCCCGGAAATCTCCGGAAAGACTCCGTAGAATTAACTTGAAGGAATTTATCAGTTCCCTGGTGGAAACATACCTGAACCTGTCCGTGGAAATTATCGGCCCGGAGGTTGTGGTAATGGGGGACAGTCTTAAATTGACCCGGGTATTGGGGAACCTTCTGGAAAACACGTACAGTTTTTCAGGGGAATCCGGGGAGGTAAGAATAGAGATTCATGAGACTGGAGAAAAAGTCATCTTGGACTATCGGGATAACGGAAAGGGAATTCCTCCTGAAAATGTAGCCAAAGTATTTGAGCCCTATTTTTCCACACGGGAAAGTGGAACGGGACTGGGATTGTTCATTTCCAGAGAATTCATGCATGAAATGGGGGGAGAGATCGAAGCCGTTCCCTGTGAAGAAGGCGCCCATTTTCGTATTATCCTGAGAACGGAAGGGATTCATGTTTCAGGCAATTCTGAATGACAGAACCAGTGGTTCCAGCGTGCTTTTATCAAAGACATTGGATTTTATGAAATCCCTGGCGGCATCCGGGAAGCCATTTCCTGAAGGAATGCCGGAGCGCCTGATAAAGGCACACAGTGGGATGGCCTGTTTTATTCATCTTAAGCGTTTTTTTTCAGAAAACAGATTGTCCGAAACATCTTTGAATGAATTTTGTCGGCAAATTGCACGGGAAGAAGAGATTATGCTGCAATCCTTTCGTGTTTCTTTCCCCGGGGAAATCCGGCATGTGGCGGTGTACAGCTTTTCCGGTATGGTATTGAAGGCTCTGGCAGCTTTGAATCGTCCACTGAAAGTGGATGTGGCACTGTGCGGCCCTGACGGAGAGGGGTTGGCCATGGCGCAGCGGTTGGACGGAATTTCCGGTGTGATGCCATGTCTGTGGGGGGATTGCCCGTACTTCAGCCGTATACTGGAAGTGGAAGCCATTATTTTGGGATGTGATGCCGTCAGTCCCGGTTGGTTTGTCAACCGAAGTGGTACCCGAAGCCTGATTGCTCTTGCTGTCGGGGCGAAAGTCCCAGTGTATCTTGCCCAGGGTCCGTTGAAATCTCTGACCGATGATGAGCTGATTCGAATGCCGCTGAAACAGGGTATAGACATCCCGGAAGTGGGTATTTCAGGTATAAAATGGGAGAACCCTCTATTGGAGGTTGTGGGAACAGAAGGGGTAATTGTAAGCGGGATGAGTGAAAGGTGATGAGTGACACTTCCCTGATTTTTCTTCACCTGACACCCAACACTTATCATCTAACATTCGGCCGGAGGCCGTAGACTATACCTTCTTGCGAAAGTTGATGTCCACAGTGAAACGCATGTTTCTTAAATCTATATTCTTGGGAATTTCTATAGTGAGGGGAAGGGAATAGTGATATTGGTCAATTCGGATAGGGGTTCCGGGGAATGTTTGAATGCCATCGTCTGATGGTTCATGGGTTTCTTTTTTCTCCATGATTTCTGAATCTGCAGATAATTCTTCTACTTCTGAATTGGAGGAATCTACGGATTCTTCCAGTAGTTGGACTTCGTAAGAATTGCTCAACTCGTTCCCGTTCAATTCTTCCAGGTCGGTGGAAAAAGAGTCCGGATATGGCAGATCCGACAGTGATATGGAATCATCCATGCCCTGGACATCCATGTCATCTATTTCTGAAATGGGCTCATCTCCCGGTTGGGACAGGAATTCTTCTGCCGCCAGCTCCTCCAGCTCCACATCGTACTTTTCCGAAATATTCAAAAGTACAATCCGGGCGATTTCCCGCAGGGTTTCCACTACGCCTTCACCGGTGATGGCAGAGGTTTTGAAGTGGGGCACATCGAATTGGTTCACTTCCTTGTTGAGTACGTTTACATCCAGAATATTGTCCAGATCCCGTTTGTTGTACTGTATGACGTGGGGGAGTTGTTCCAGTTCAAACCCCAGTGTCCGGAGATTGGAAACTAAATTGCCGAAACTGTCAACGTTGGCCTGGAGCATATCTTTCTGAGAGTCGGCCACAAATACAATACCATCTGCTCCTTTGAGCACCAGCTTTCGTGTGGCGTCGTAAAATACCTGGCCCGGTACGGTATAGAGCTGAATCTTGGTGTTCAGACCCTTGATTTTACCCAGTTCTATCGGCAGGAAGTCAAAAAAGAGAGTTCGGTCGGTTTGAGTGGCGAGGGAAACCATTTTCCCTTTCTTACTCCGGGGAATATGTTTGTATATGTGTTGAAGGCTGGTGGTTTTTCCGCAAAGACCCGGCCCGTAATACACAATTTTTACTGTTACTTCACGAGAGGTATAGTTAAAATTAACCATTTTTTTCTCCTTGCGATAATGTACCATATAACCGTATTTTTTCCAAAAAAAACCATAAAAAAACTTGAATGAGCGCTCATTCAGTTTTATAATGTTTTTATCTGAAAACCTGTAAGGAGGACGACATGCGTGACGCAGTAATCGTTGCCGCCAAAAGAACACCAATCGGACGCGGCAAAAAGGGTCTGCTTGCAAAGGCAAGACCGGATGATCTTCTGGAAAAGGCCATTACCGGATGCCTGACGCAAGCAGGTGAGTTTGACCATGAACAGATTGAAGATGCTCTCATTGGTTGTGCTTTTCCGGAAGCGGAACAGGGGATGAATGTAGGCCGTCTGGCTTGTCTGATGGCCGGATTGCCGGTGGATGTTCCCGCAGCTACCATTAACCGGTTTTGTGGTTCTGCCATGACCGGTCTCCATGCCGCAGCCCATGCTATTATGAGCGGCGCCGGGGATATTTTCATTGCAGGCGGGTGTGAAAGCATGAGCCGGGTTCCCATGATCGGCAACAAATTTTCCCCGAACCCACGGTTTATTGAGAGTGACATTCCCAACGCGTATGTTCCCATGGGGGAAACCGCAGAAAAGGTTGTTGACCGCTATGACGACAAATATGACCTGTCTCGGGAAGCTCTTGATCGCTTTGGCTACAACAGCCACATGAAAGCCGTCAAGGCCCAGCAGGAAGGCAGATTCAAGGATGAAATCATTCCCCTTATGGTCAATCTGAAAAGCGGTGAGATTCATATCTGGGAAGAGGGAAAGGAAATCCCCAAAGACTTTGTGCTCATGGAAAATGATGAGTGTCCCCGTGCCGATACCACCATGGAAGTACTGGCCAAATTGAGACCGGTATTTCGGGTAAAGGGACGTTGCACGGCCGGGAACTCTTCTCCCATTACCGATGGCGCATCGGCTATGATTCTCATGTCTTCTGATAAAGCTAAGGAACTGGAGTTAAAGCCGTTGGCGCGGGTTAAGGCCACTGCAGTTCGGGCGCTGGAACCGGATGTTATGGGGCTGGGTCCGATTTATTCAACCAGAAGGCTGCTGGATCGGGCTGGTTTAACAGTGAATGATATTGATCTGTGGGAAATTAACGAGGCCTTTTCCACCCAGTCCATTGTGTCCATGGGTGAGTTGGGAATTGATCCATCAAAGGTGAATGTCAACGGCGGCGCCATTGCATTGGGACATCCGCTGGGCATTTCCGGTACCCGGATTCTGACTACCCTGGTGTACGAAATGATTCGCAGAGATGTGAAACTGGGTGTCGGAACCATGTGCATTGGCGGCGGCCAGGGTATCGCAACCCTGCTGGAACGGGTTTAACCGTAACGGTGAACGTGAGGTAATATCATGAAAAGAAAAATTAAAAAAGCAGCAGTAATTGGCTCCGGCGTTATGGGAAGTGGCATTGCCGCTCACCTTGCAGGTGCCGGAATCCCGGTTGTGATGCTGGACATTGTCCCCAAAGACCTGAAAGAAGGGCAGAGCCGCAGTGTGATTGCCGAGATATCCAAGAAGAAACTTCTGAAGCAGAAGCCCTCCCCGATTTTCAACAAAACGGTTCTGACACTTATTGAAACCGGAAACCTGGAAGACGATCTGGACAAATTGAAAGATTGTGACTGGATTGTTGAAGTGATTGTGGAAAACGTGAACATCAAAAAAATGCTGTTCAAGAACATCACACCCTACCTGAAAAAAGATGCCATTCTGACATCCAACACCTCCGGCATTCCCATCAAGATGATGACGGAAGATTTTGATGAAGGGTTGAAGAAGCGGTTTCTGGTAACACATTTCTTTAATCCCGTTCGCTACATGAAACTTCTTGAAATCATTCCCGGCGAGTTGACAGACCCTGAACTGATTGAGTTCATGAAGGATTTCGGTGAAAACACGCTGGGCAAGGGTGTGGTTCTCGGTAAAGACACCCCGAACTTTGTCGGCAATCGGGTCGGCGTGTTTGCGTTGGCAAATGCCATGCGGGTTGCGCTGGAAGACAACCTGACCCCCCAGCAGGTGGATTCTGTTCTGGGTAAAGCCATGTCCCGACCCGGCAGTGCCGTATTTGGAACCAATGACCTGGTGGGTATTGACACCATGGTCCATGTGGTTAAAAACTCATACGAAGCCCTGGTCAACGATGAAATGCGGGAAACCTTCAAAATGCCCGAATTTATCGAGAAAATGATGGAAAAGGGCCTTCTGGGCCGGAAAGTCAAGAGGGGTTTCTTTACCCGTGACAAAAACAAACAGAAACTTCAACTGGATCTGAAAACAATGGAATATGTCCCGGCGGAAAAGCCGGACTGGAAATGCATCAAGAAGGCCAAAGAGGTTTCCGATGCCGGGGAAAGAATTAAAGTCGTCATCGGCACAGACGATCCCGGCGGAAAACTGGCCTGGAAAAACACCGCCGCCACCCTTATTTATTCCCTGAACCGCCTGGGCGAAATTGCCGACGACATCGTCAATATTGACAACGGTATGAAATGGGGATTCAACTGGGATCTGGGCCCCTTTGAAGTTTGGGATGCCATCGGTGTGAAAGAGTCTGCTGAACGGATGAAAGCTGATGGCTTTGATGTGCCGGAAAAGCTGAACATTCTGCTTGAAAACGCGGAAACTTTCTACAAAACCATAGATGGCGATCGTTACTACTTTGATTTTGCCAAAAAAGACTATGTCAAGGTTCCGGTTCGGGATAACGTTATTTTCCTGAATAAACTGAAAGCCACCGGCAAAGTCCTGGCTGAAAACGAGGGTGCGGATATCCTCAATATCGGTGATGGCGTTATCTGTTTGACCGTACACACCAAGATGAACACGGTGGACGACAAAGTTATTGAAATGCTTAACCGGGCAGTGGATATGGTGGAGGACAAATACGAAGCACTGGTGATCGGTTCTCAGGCCCAGCATTTCGGTGCCGGCGCCAATATTTTCATGTTACTCCAGTCGGCTCAGGAAGGCCGCTGGTGGGAAGTGGAAGAAATGACAAAGGCTTTCCAGGATGCCAACATGCGGTTAAAATACTGTGAAAAGCCGGTTGTGACTGCACCCTACGGTCTGACCCTTGGCGGCGCCTGCGAGATCACCATGCACGGGCATCGTGCCGTGGCTGCTGTGGAAACCTACATCGGACTTGTGGAAGTGGGTGTCGGCCTGTTGCCTGCCGGCGGCGGTACCAAAGAACTGCTGATTCGCACTCTCAACGACAATCGTATCGCAGCGGATCCGATGACGGCCACACAGAAAGTATTTGAAACCATCGGCATGGCAAAGGTCGCCACGTCCGCAAGGGAAGCGCGGGAAATATACGGCCACTTGCGGCCAACCGATATGGAAGTCATGAACGGGGACAGCCAGATCTACTACGCCAAGCAGGCTGCATTGTCCATGGTTCGGGAAGGATTCCGGCCGAGACGGGCAAAAGAAACTGTCAAGGTTGCGGGGAAAGTTGGCTATACTGCATTGATCCTTGGTCTCACCAACATGCTGGATGGTGGATACATTTCGGAACATGATATGCTCATCGGCTCCAAGATTGCGCACGTCCTCACCGGTGGCGGTGTTCCGGAAGGAACCATAGTCGGTGAGGATCGGTTACTGGAACTGGAACGGGAAGCATTCGTAGAACTTACCGCGAATCCCAAGAGCCAGGCACGGATTGAGCACATGCTCAAAACCGGAAAGCCGCTTCGCAACTGAGCGAACCTTGTAATAACCATCAACCGGGGGCATGTGGTAATCACGTGTCCCCGGTTTTGCTTTGGGGACACAGAGAGGGACTCACCACAGAGCACGCTGAGCAGAAAAGACAGGAATTTAACACCAAGGCAAAGTTCAGAAATGAGATGGATGGGGTTCAGAAAGGGAAGGGCATGCTGAGATGTGAGAAATCTGAACTAAGCACATCTCTATCCAGCCAAGTTGTTATCTTATGCAATTTTCTGATGTGCCTGTCTATCTTTCTCAGAAGATCTTACGTTATCTTGAATATTTCTGATCATTCACTGATCGGCATGTCTGTCAGCCAGGGTACGGCATCCAGTACAAATAGATTATCAGGGTACTGTTTTTCGTGGGCCAGGTTGTACGTCAGTTGAATTCGTTTGACTTCTGGAAAATGCTTTTTGAAATGATTTAAACCGGGGGATACATTATCGCTTTTCCATTTCGATTCAATCATCAGGGTTGGTCGGTCATCGAGGACAATCAGGAAATCCACTTCTCTGCCATCTTTGGTACGCAGATAATACAGTTCGGCTTCTGTTCCTTTCGTATCTCTGAGAAAGTGGCATTCCCGCAAAAGGGAAGCAGCGATTACGTTTTCCATTTTTGCCCCGTTGTCCCCTTCCACCTGACCGGTATCAAAGAAATAGTATTTGGGTTCCTTCAACAGAGACCTCGCAACATTCCGGTGAAATGGAGACACCTTAAAAATAACGTAAAGATTTTCCAGTATTTCCAGCCACCGCTTCACCGTTTTTGGGTCACAGTCAAGGTCCCTTGCAAGGGACCTGTATGAGATTTGGGATCCTACCCGTTTTTTAAGAAGGGAAACCAGTATTTCAATAGACTTGATGTTCCTGACGGTTTCAAAATCCAGTAGATCCTGCCTCAAAATAATGTCAAGATGTGTTCTTTTCCATCGCTTGTAAAAGGTAAGATCTTCCGTTAAGAACGGTTCAGGAAAACCACTGATAGACAATAACAGATGAAAGGCCTTGTCTGCATCCAGTTTTCCTTTCAGCTCTTTCAGGGTGAAGGGATGAAGTGTGTAGTGAAAATACCGGCCTGCCATCGAATCCCCCATCTTCCTGAAGATATCCATTCTCGCGCTTCCGGTCACAATAATTGGTGGATGAATCCCTTCGGTGTCATACACCCCTTTCAACCATGATTTCCAGTTTTTCATTTTGTGGAGTTCGTCCAGAATCAACAGGTCTGTTTTCCGTTTCCAACTCTTTTCTTTCAAAAGCAGGTGGTCATCCGGGTTATCATAATTGAAATATTCCACGTTATCCGCCAGCATTTTTGCCAAAGTGGTCTTCCCGGCCTGCCGTGGCCCGGAAACAAGCACCATCTTCCTTTTCAAATCCACCTGAATATTTGGTATCAGTTCTCTATCCATATGACTATTATAGCCCCAAGTCCCGAAAAGTCAAGACTAAAAAGGAATATTGTCCATTTTGGTCTCAAATGGGGCAGAATGAGACCAGGCCCGGACTACGGCACGTTGTACTGAACGCTCGGTGTAAAGAGAAACAGACAAGGGAACAATAAGAGAAGCTATCAGTCCCTGTTTTGAGTTTTCTTATCTTAACTTTGAATTTGTATCTTGTGCCAAATCCCTTCTCTTCTTCCTCATCCCACTCTGCGGCCTGGTATGAGTAAATTGCCGGTTTTGATCAGTTGGGTGTGTTTAGAAAATCCAACCGGAAAAGTGTGCATCAAATGTGGAAAGGAGCGATATTTTCTGGAGCCAGGGAGAAAACGGATCATTGCGTAGTAGGCTGCGAGCTTGTCGCAGAGAATCGTCCTCCCTGATCCGGAACCAAGAGTTCGTGGTCGGTATCTTGGACCGTGAGTCCGCATCATGCGACCAGGATGAACAAGGGCCGGAACCGGGGGAGAAGCTCTGGTAAATACTCATGAAGGAGGAATGATTATGTTTGTATTGGGATGTGATGTCAGCAGGGGGTACGTTGATATTGCTGTTGTAAATGAAAGAGGAGAGTTGGTATTGCCTCCTTTCCATGCAGATGACAGTGCACAGGGTGAATCTCGGATTTTCCAACAGATCAGTGTATTGCGAAAAAACTACCCCCAAGAAACAGTTATTGCCGCTATGGAAAACACCGGGGGCTATGAAGCCAATATTGCTCAGTGCTTCAGACAACACGGTGTGCCGGTCAGTGTATTGAACCCCAAAAGCATCCACAGCTTTCGCCAATTGGAACTTCACCATGCGATAACGGATCCCAGCTCTGCACGGGATATTGCGTTGTTTGCACTTCAGCACCCGGATTCGGTTAAGGTGGAAACGGAAGGAACATCCGAACGCGCTCTGAAACGTATGGTACGCATATTGGACGGTCTTTCCCGGGACATGACCCGACTGAAAAACCGACTGGACAATCTTCTGTTCACAGTTTGGCCGGAGTTGCTCAGTCTAACGAGAGGGGACAAACCACGATGGTTACTGCAACTGTTGCTACAGTATCCTATCCCTCAAAAACTGGCTCGCGGGCGCATGTCCCGAGTGACGCGTATTCCAGGCATTACACCAGACAAAGCCAGAAATCTCATTTCTTTGGCAAAGTCTTCCCGGGGGTCAGACAATCATCCGGATTTCGCCCCGCTCATTGTTTATCTGGCTACCCGTTTATTACAGGCGATGGACCAGGAAAAGACATTGAGAAAGGAGCTGGAACAGCGATTTCAAAGGATTCATCCAAATTGTCCGTTGCCAACGATCAAGGGAGTTTCTTCCTATGGCGCGGCTGTGATCATGGCGCACATTGGTAATGTTCATCGGTTTCATTCGGCAAAGGCACTGGTCGCTTTCTTCGGGTTGGATCCACTGGTACGTGAAAGTGGAGATTTGCAACACCGTCGTCATATTTCCAAACGAGGACCCGGAATGGTTCGTCGGGTGTTGTATATGCAGTGTCTCTCTATGTGCTCCGACCAAAATCATCCGATCGGCCGATTCTATGCACGATTGACCAAGCAGGGAAAACCTCACTACTATGCCATTACTGCATGTATGCGGAAATTGACTGTGATCCTGTATGCCATGCTGAAGTCAGCGAATGCCTTTGATCTGAATTATGAAGATGTTCCGAAAGCGCTCGAGCAGTCCGAACGGGATCGTGGTCAAAAGAAACTACGGGCTTCACAAAATACCTATACTTCACTTGCATTGGATGCTCCCATTTCCATCCGTGAGGCTAAGAGAAGAAAACGGATCATTGAACTGCAAAACAAAAAACGGGAAGGGCCTCAAGTATCTTGCGATACCTCTGCGGGGTCATGCCCCAAGAATTTAAACGAGGTCACCTTCCCATAACACAATATGGCACTTTCTTAGTTCTTGTCATTATTTGATATTGACTTTGTACGGGGTATCTCTGCGACCTCGGCGGTGAGTCTCTTTCTGCTCTCGGAAGAGCGGGGCAGTTATCTCATTTTGGTAGTGCAACTGGCCGTAAAGCGGGTACAGGTACCGGGGACGTTGCCAGTCCCCGTTTTACTCTTGAATCTTGTCTTAACTTAACCTCAACCTTGCTTCTACTCAAACTGCAGCGCAGAGCTATCGGCTCTGCGGTACTCTGAGTTCATACAACCGCCAGCGGTTTTTGTCTGCAATACCTTGAATCTCCGGTTCTTCGTATACCAGGTGAAAATACTTCAATTTCGGTTGAATCTCAGCAGCATGGTTGGTGAGTTGAAACAGGAAAGATTGATTCCACTGCATGGGCAGGGGGTGGTCGAAAGGTTTCAGCTGACGGGCCGCCGCTTCCATGTAACTGGCCAGGCTGCTTTCTCCCAGCGACTGAACCAGAATGTAGCGGGCCTGGGTGGACTTACAGGTTTCAGCCAGTTCCTTTTCAGTTTCGGCTGCCATGGCAGTGAGGCAGTTGTCAATTCGTTCAATAAAAGGGGATGTGCCCCCTACCGGTGTTCCGATTTCCGGACGGTGGGCAAGAAATAGCAGGTGGTGACTGTAATGCCACTGGGGGATCAGAATTCCATATTCCGGTTTTGCCACCGGGTTGAAATAACCGCTGGTTTCGGGGGTGTTCTGACGGATCCAATACATGATTTTCGCCAGTCGAATGGTGTCCGGTTCATGTTTGAGCTTCTTGTATCCCGTTGCCATTCCCCAGCAGACAGCCAGTTGAACCGCAAATATCAGGGCAATGGCCACGTGAAAAAGGGGTCGCCCAAACCGTTTCCACCGACCCATCATCCAGCCACCCATCGTTTCAGCCATCAACGGAATCCCCACAAGGATGATGACGGCTGTGTAGTGGAGGAAGCGAATCTGGGAAATCCCCATAATGGCTGTCGAAAAGAACAGGACGATGAGGGCAACCCATGTGCTGTTCCTGTTTTTGTGGATTTTCCCTGCTTGTGAAACGAAGAAAAAAAGTAAGACCGGGGCAAACAGAAGGGTCGGCATAAACAGGAACTGGAACGGTTTGTAGAAGGCGAGGAGGGATTGGGATTCCCGTACCACCATTGCATTAGGGTCCTGTTTCAGGAAAATGCCTGCGGCATCCGGGCTGAACAGAAAGACGAGGATAATCCCGAAAATTCCAGACAGAACCAGAATGAAAACACCCTGCCTGTTCCCGATGTTATGCTGTTTCAGCCAGGTTAGAAGTACAGGCGCGAGCCAGCCCGCGCCGAAAACGCACAGGTGAAAGCCGGAGAGATATACGGTGGAGAATGGCTTTGTCCAGATGCTTCCGTATCCGATGACGACAATCAATGCGGTTAAAAAAGCCCATTTGAATGTTCGTTGCCAGCGGGGGGTTAGGGTTTCGTTGTTTCCGACAAATTCCTGAATTACATAAATGGCACCGAGCATCAGTGCAAGGGTAATGGCTGCGGTGTAGAACCAGAGAGCCAGCCCTGTAAGGATACCCAATATGCGGTCGGTGTTCGGGGAATCCCCCCCCAGTGACTGTTTGACGACAAGAAGGGTAAACAGGGCAAATAACAGGGTTCCTGCCACGTGATGGTCAATTGTGGCAAGGAGTCCGACCCGGGCCAATTGCCAGTTCAACGCCGCAAAAAGGGCGCCGGCAACTGCTGTTACCCGGTGGCGGGAAAGGCGAAGGAGGATGAAGTAAATGACAACAGGGGATAGTGCGCCAATTATTGGAATCCACCAAGCGAGGAATTCGGCTGTAAGGTGCATGCTGCCGGTAAAAAGAAAAACCGGCCATCCCAGTCCGGCGAGGAAGAAGTCAAACCCCAGGGGCCAATAAATGGCTCCCCCGATGGGGAAGGCGAGATAACTGTCTTTCAGGGGCGAATGGATAAAACCGTGGTAGAAAAGTTCCACAATCCGCAGGTGATACATTCCGTCAATGTTGGGGGTTGTGTAAGTGCCGAGGTAGTACACTTTTGTAATATTGATGATACGAACGGCAAAGGACAGAATCAAAATCCCCGTGATGGCCAGAACGTCTCTTTTCCTTTTTTCTGGCCTCAATATTCTGTTCATTTGTCTCTATTCCTGTTCTTTGGCAGCATAGAAGCATTGTAACACGGCTGCGGCCTCAAGGGCCGGATGTTAGATGATGTTAAATGTTAGAATGAAGATACAAAAGGGAAAAGAGCTATTTCCTTTCTTAACTCAACCTTGTTTTTACTTAACCTTATCTGGTCTTGTCTCCTTGCGGTCGGTAGCGGATACACATGACGGTGACATCGTCCACGAGGCGGCCGTTTCCAAAGTCACTGGCTTCTTTGACGGCGTTGGACACGATGAGCTCGCAGGATTGGGCTCGGGTTTTCAGCAAAAGATCCCGCAGTGCGGATTCCCCGTACTCATTTCCTTCTGTGTCACAGAGCTCGGTGAGGCCGTCGGTGTAGAGAAACAGCGTATCGCCGGGTTCAACAGGGAGGGTAGCGGATTCAAAGACGGCATCTTCAAAGAGGCCCAGTACCATGCCGCCGATGGACAGTTCCCGGGTTTCTGAATGGCCGGAATTAAAGAGAATGGGGTGGTTGTGCCCGGCGTTGAGATAGCCCAGGGTGCGGGTTTCTGTGTCCAGGATTCCCAGGAACATGGTGACAAATTTATTTGTCTCCGTGGTTTCCGAGATCAGTTTGTTCAGCGATTCGGCAATCTGGACCAGGTTGTGGTGTCCGGTTGTGATGAGGGTTTTCAGTGAAGACTGAACAGCGGACATAATGAGGGAAGCGGGTATCCCTTTCCCGGTAACATCAGCCATCAGGAAGAACAGTTTCGTGCTTGAAAGCCGTATGGCGTCGTAGTAGTCTCCGCCCACTTCTCCGTATGTCTCCATTGCTGCCTGCATTTGCACATCGGGAATTTCCGGGAGCTTCAGGGGAAGAAGTTTTTGCTGGATATCACGGGCGATGAGGATTTCCCTCTCCAGTTTTTCCCTTGCCACCCGTTCTTCCACCATACGGATGTTGTCCAGTGTTGTGACCAGAAAGTTCAGCAGGATGTGGGAGAATGCCTTATCAGAATGGCTGAAAGGTTTACGGTTCATTTTTTCATCGGCAAGGAGAAAAACTTTGCCGTCCACATCCACTTCGTTTTTCAACCCGCTCCGGGAGTGGATTTCTTCCCGGGACAGTAATCCTTCCGGTACGCTGATGTTGCGTCCGTAACAGGTGTATTTGTCGCTGAACTGATCCCGCACAGCAATAAGCATTTGTTTCAGGAGTAACTGACCGGACAGTTCGTTGAGACAGAGGGCGGCGGCCCGGCCGATTTCTTTGGTCAGCAGGAGTTCCCTGCTTAATTCAAAAAGAGAATTCAATTCCAGTATTTTCTTGCTGAGGTTTCGGTTGGCCTGTTTCAGCTCTTCCCGGCCCATGATATTTTTCGTGAATGTGGCGGTGAGGGAGCAGAGGCCGATTATGAAGGATTCTTCCTCTTTTTCCAGGGGTTTCTTTACGAGCCGGGTGCCGAGGAGGAGTTCCCCCAGTTTCTGTTCGTCGAAAGTGAGGGAGAACCGATGGGGAAAATCGTCGTTACTATTACCACCACGGCTGTAACGGCTGCCGTCTGACAGGACAACCTGGCCCCGGGGAATAGCGAAACGGCCCATAACCGTCAACAGCAGATGGTCACATATTTCCTGGCGGGTCTGGATCTGGTTGGCGTTTGCGGCAAATTCCAGGAAGGAGGAGCATTCAATCAGCCGGGTTCTGTCAGTGGGCATGTTGCTGGCTCCGTTTCTTGACCAGGCGGCAGTAATGGATACCGGCAATGCTGCCATAGTCGACACTATCCATGATGCGTGTCATTAAAACGATGCCCAGTCCCCCTTTTCGGTACTGTTTCATATATTCTTCCATGTCTGGAAGATGAATTTCGGTATCGGAAATTGGTTTGCCATTGTGGCGCACATCAATAGTGAGTTCCGTTTCCGTAATGGTGAATTGAAGGGTGACGCGCCGGGTCCTGTCAAAATGGTAGGCGTGCTTGATGGTGTTGGTTACTGCTTCATCCACCGCAAGGGAAATGTCCTTTGCGGTGGAATCGTTGAAACCCGCCAGCCGGCACATGGAAATCGTTACGTCTGTTGCCAGCTTGAGAAAGGTCGTGTCGGCGGCGAATTCAACATTGAAAAACTGTTTCATTTTCTGTTGTGCCCGTCAAAAGCTCGGATCGCGGGCCCCTCCTCGTCAAAAATCTCATACAATTCTGTAAAGCCAAGAATGTCAAATACATTGAAAACACTTTCACTGAGATTGCTCAGGTGAATATCTCCATCATTGTCCCGGATTTCCTCAATCACGCCCATCAGGGCGCCAAGGCCTGCGGAGGAAATGTACTGCAGATTCTGTCCGTTGACAACAAGGCGATATTGTTTCTCTTTAACCAGGTTCTGCAGGGCTTCCTCGAACCGGTTCACGGTGTGGGCGTTGATAAAGCCATCGGGGTAGATAACAGCCGTGCCTTCTTTTTGTTCGATTGTTATTGTCAGTTCCATACGTCCTCCTGTCTGATAGTTAAACGGATTCCCGTTAAAAAAGTTTTCACAAAAGCCATTCCTGCAGTTCCCGGTTGATTCCTTCCGGCAATCGCATCAGGAATTCCCGAATCAGTCGGGTGCGCCCTTCCCGGTTTTTCAGCAGGGCGGCTTCCCAGCGAAAATCAGAAACCGGGGATAGAATATCCTCAATTCCCTCTTCTGAAAAAGGTTCTTTTTCCAGTGCCCGGCCCCGTCGGATAACTCGTTCAAAAACAGGGGACAGTGCGACGGAAATGGTCGCTGTGTTTATAGGCAACTTGTAGAGCTTGAAGAACGTGTTGATGTAGTGAGAAAAAATGGGTTCCGGTTTCTTCACGCCCCGCTCCAATACCCCTCCCAGATCAATAAAGGGCATGATCAGCCGGGTCAGGGCGTCCAGCGCAATGACGCCTTTTTCACCGCCGGCTACCCGGATCTGTGAGTGAAGTAGACAGTGGGTATTGTTGTTGAGGTAAAAGGCGATATCGGTTGCCTTTTTCTCTTCTCCTTCTGTTTTGCCGATATAGTGGCGGATATCCAGGAGCAAACTCTTGCTCAAGGGTTTCTGGGTTGTGTTGATGACGGTGAATACGTCGGCTGCCTGGGTCTCGTCCAGGTTGAGAAAGCCGATGCAGGAAAGCTCAAAATCCACCTGATCCGCGAGCTGAAACCCCATCAGGCGGTGTTGGCCGTCAAGGATGGTGGCGCAGGGACTATCGTCCGGGATTGTGAGGTAGCCCGCGTTTTCAATCCCGTGGTCTTTTACCGGTTTAAAGCTCACGAATTCATCAAAGTTCAGGATAATATTGTTTGCAATGAGGGAATGGGGTTCCCGGAGATACAGGGCAATTTCCTTCAGTCGTTTCCGATCCAGCGTTCGTTGGAGTGCCAGGCGCTCATCCCGGCTCCGGTGGGTCAGCCGGACAATTTTTGTAAGGTCGGATGCCCGGGCTGCAAACAGATAAAGTGGAATCGTTTTCTGCTTCAATGAAATGGCGAAAAGTTTCATCTTTCAATCCCCTCCCTGGCCGGAATCCCCTTCTGATAAGGATGCCGGATTTCTTTCATTTCTGTAATCAAATCTGCCAGTTCCAGAATTTCTTCAGGCGCGTATCGGCCGGTGAGAATCAGTTCCACACCTTGCGGGCGGTTTTTGACAATCTCCACCACGGATTTTACATTCAGAAGGCCCATGTGAATCGCGATATTCACCTCATCCAGTACACAGATGTCGAAGTTCCCGGATTGAATGGCTTTTCGGCAGGTTTCAAGTCCTGCCCGTGCCTTGCGGCGGTCATTTTCATCCGCCGTATGAACAAGGGAATCGGTGCCGAACTGACGAATGCGTACAAGGCCGTCCGTGAATTTTTCAATGGCAAGTTCCCCATACTGAACTCCCTTCATAAACTGGCCGATGAATATGGAGAAACCCCGGCCCGCTGCCCGTACAGCCAGTCCCAGTGCCGCTGTTGTCTTTCCTTTCCCATTACCGGTATACACCTGCACCAGACCCGGTGACATTTTAGCCATAATTAAACTCCCTACCATTATCTTTAATTATAGAGTATTTTGGTTCTGCTTTGCAGGAAATTCATGTAAAATCTGCACATGAAGAAACCTGACGGTCTGAAAATGGGTGATTCCACTTACGTGGATTTGAGTGATTATGCACGGGATACTGCCGTTTTCATTGCGCGAATGCTGGCGCCCACGTCCATCCATGCGGCACAGGTTACCTGGTTTCATTTCCTGTTGATGCTGGGTGCGGCCTTTTGCCTGCACCGGGGAACGATAATTTCGATGGGATGGGCTGCGTTGTTGATTGGGTTGAAAAATCTCTTTGACGCCGTAGACGGTTCATTGGCAAGGCTACAGAATCGTCCGTCCAGGGTAGGGCGGTTTCTGGATTCCGACCTGGATTTTATTGGAAACCTCGTCCTGTTTCTCGCAATTCCGGAATTTTCCCTTGAAGGCAGAATTGCAGGCTTCCTTGCCTTTATCTTCCAAGGCTCCATATTTAATTTTTACGCGGTCTGGTACCGAAGTACCCACAACGGAGACGCTACAAGCAAGTTGGTGGAAACGGGAGATTCTCCTTACGATTACGACGATCCCCGTGCAATGAGTATCCTCTTCTTCATGTACCGGATATTTTACTCATGGCAGGACCATGGGGTGGCAATACTGGACCGCTTTGTGGCGGGGCGGGACGCCCCGACTCCCAATAGTCGATTTATGGAATTTTCCAGTGCACTGGGCCCTGGTTTCCAGTATCTCGCAATTATCTTTTTTCTGGTTCTGGGCACCCCCGCTGCCATCCCCGATACCTTCATCTTTGCCTTCGGCATCTACGCCGTCACGCTTCTCCTGACGAGAAGCACTTCCCAGTCCGGGGCCGGCCGGCTCGGACCTCCGGGCACGGCACCGAACAGGGATGAAGCTTCGTACACCAGCAACCAGCAGGTTCGCTCTTCCTTGTCTCATCCCTGTTCGGCACCCGGACGCCTGATCCGCCGTCCCTCAATTCGATTCAGAAACCGAACTGAAAGATTGCGCCTTCGGCGCCGGGCATGAAGGAGATGGCGTCCCGTTGGGCCACGTGTATGGTGAATTGCCGGAAAGGGGATTTTTCAACTATTTTTCTTGACAGCCTTTGATACTTTGTTTAGACTAAATGAAATTACAAAACGAACGTTCGGTTTGTTATGAGGAAAGGAGGCTGGAAATGGCAAGGGCAAAGACGTTAAAATCCGATATTTCCATTGAGGCGGTGCTGGAGGCGGCATTGGAGCTTTTTTCCAGTCAGGGGTACGGAGCGACGTCCATGCGCCAGATTGCAGAGAAGGCGGGGGTTTCGGTTGGGAATATTTACCATCATTTCAAGAATAAAGAGTTAATTTTTCAGCGGTTGCTGGATCGATACTGGGAAATTGTCCTGGACCCGGAATTGAAACTGAATCGGATTTTTTCAAAGGCTGAATTTCCTGATGACCTGGAAGACCTTGCCGATGCGATTGAAGAAGTGGTGAACAACCATTCCCGGAAGATCCTTCTGATCTATGTGGATGTAATTGAGTTCAGGGGGGCGCACATTCGAAAATTCTACGAAACCATGGCAGTGCGGTTTGAGGCGCAATACGGGAAGAATCTGGCAAAACGAAAGAAGAAAGGAGAGTTGACTGGAGGAGACCCGCTGGTTGGTGTCATGCTGGCAGTTCGCTGGTTTTTCTATTTTTTCACGGTGGAAAAGAGTTTTGGTGTGCCCATGCATTTTGGCATGGATAACCGGCAGGCAATTGATGAGTTTATCAGGATCATGCGTTATGGAGTGCTGCCCCGTGGCAATGACGGACGGCAGCCCGACAAATTACACGGCTGAGAGCCGGGGAGGGAAAGATGGAGGTCGAGAAAATGGTGCGGATGTACCGGTTTAACATTGGTATTTTTTTAGTAACAGCGGTTTGCGCTTTGTTTGGGATGTTTGGAAGCCTCCCTGCTAAAGCGCAGGTGACCCGGGGTAGTATTGAAGTGCACACCCTGGATGCGGCAGGGAGTGTCGCCGTACCGGGCGCGATGGTAAAAGCAGTGAATTCTGAGACGGGATTGCAGCGCCAGACCGTGACCAACGCTCAGGGGCTGGCATTGTTTCGTGCATTGCCGCCGGGAACTTATGATATTTCTGTGCAATTGACAGGATTTACCTCTGTTAATCAAAAGGGTATCGTGTTGTATTCAGGGCAGACGGCAAAACTGAATCTGAAAATGACGCTGGCAGAATCTGCGAATGTGACGGTGACTGCGGAAATGTCGGTGGTGGAAGTGTATAAGTCGGACACGTCTACAAACATTGTGCCGGAGCAGATTGAGCAGTTGCCGGTTGCAAACCGTGATTTTGAGAAGTTGGCGTTTATCGCGCCCGGTGTTCAGCGGGAACGGGGTTCTTATCGCTTTATTTCCGGTTCCCCGGTTATTGGTTCCAGCGGCAACGCTTCCCAGTCCACAATTGTCGTGGATGGCGTAGACTTTACGGATCAGGCGCTGGGACTGGCCAGGACCCGTTTCAGCCAGGACGCAATCCGGGAATTTCGGGTGATTACAAACCGGTTTGACACAGAAGTGGGAAATTCTGCCGCCGGTGCACTGGCAGTTGTAACAAAATCCGGGACAAACGAGCTTCATGGTTCTGCTTTCGCGTTTTACCGGTCAGATTCCCTGAGAACGCAGGGTGCACTTGAAGAAGGAACACAGGATTTTTCCCGTTACCAGACCGGTTTTACCCTTGGCGGCCCCATTGTAAAGGACAAGACCCACTTTTTTGTTTCCGCAGAATATGTAAATGAACAAAATATCACGCTGTTTAGACCGGGAGGCGCTTTCGCCGACCAGGCTGAGGATGTGAGCAATCCTTTCAACCAGTTGATGCTTATGGCAAGCCTGGACCACCAGATTTCGGATTCCCAGACCTTGACCGCAAAGCTGGTTTACGAGGACTATAGCATGGACAATTTCCATGTGGGCGGTGTGGCAGATGTTTCCTATGGAAACGCGCTGGATCGGAAAAACTGGAATCTGGTTTTGAATCATACCTGGGTTATCAGTGATACTCAACTCAACGAATTGCACGTCCAGGCGGGACATCGCAAGTATGATGAGCCGACCAATTCCAATGCGGCTGCCGAGTGGTTTTCATCCGGTGCTACGCTGCAGACAGGAACCAATATCACCGGCCACATTCTGGGCAGTGGTGATTATTACGGAATCAGTGACACTTACCATTTGCAGATGATGGTTGGAAACACCACTCACGACATTAAGTTTGGTGGCTCAATACAGTGGATTTCGGAGGAATCCGATATTCCCCTGTATGCCAACGGATTATGGATTTATCTCACCGATGACCGGACGCTTCCGCTGTTGTATGCCTATGGTATCGGGTCTTCGGACATTGACAAGGACACAACGCTCTACGGCGCGTTTGTCCAGGACGACTGGCAGGTAAGCTCCAACCTGACGTTGACATTTGGTCTTCGCTACGACCTGGATACCGATGGAAACAATCCCGATTTCACCCATCCGCTGGAGCCGGAGAAGAGAAGCAAAGATACCAATAATATCCAGCCGCGTTTTTCCTTTGTGTGGGACACGAAGGGAAATGGCGAAACTGTGGTTCGTGGCGGTGTCGGGCTCTTTACCGGCCGGTACCTGCTGGTACCGGCTTTCACGGAATTACAGCAGAACGGTGTGACGGGTCGGATTCTGCACACCAATGTTAATGGAATGCTCTTCGGGTTGCCCCCTGCCTTCTGGTTGAATCCGGCAGACCCGGAACATTCCGGCCTTCCGTTGCCACCTGACAGTACATTGCTGGCACCCAGCCTGAAGGCACCACAGGCCACACAGGCCAGCGTCGGCGTGACACAGAAGCTGGGAGATACCGGTCTTTTCCTGGATGTGGAAGCTGTATATGCCAAGGGACGGGATGAGATTATTGTCCGGGACACCAATTTCGGCGGGAATGCCAATCCGGTTCGGCTAAATCCGGCATGGAATCAGGTCAATGTCTATACCAATCAGGGTAGTTCCCGCTACAAAGCGCTTATAGCCAGTTTGAACGGGCAATTGAAGCGTGGGGATCTTGTGACTGCATCATTAACGGTGGCGAGTAAAAAGAATATCTCAGATGATTTCAGCCCCGTTTTCCCCTATGGTTACCCTTCAGATCCGGCAAATATTGACGGTGAATGGGGTCGAAGCCGGAACGACGAACGGGTTCGCCTGGTTTTAAGCGGGATTTTTCATCTTCCATGGAACATGATAGTGGCGCCGATTTATGAATATGGTTCCGGCCAGCCCTGGAACCACCGTCTGGGTTATGATTTCAATGGAGACGGGAAAAACTCTGATCGCCCCGAGGGCGTGACGCGAAACAGTGAACATGGCCCCCTTTACCGGAATCTGAGCCTTCGGATCACCAAGACCTTTAAGCTGGGTTCCGGCAGGTTGGATGTCATTGTTGAGGGATTCAATATTTTCAACACAGTCAACTATGATGTCAGCTCGGTGGACGCTGCGGAATTTCTTGCCGGGCCGACCCTTTCAAACCCGGCTGCGGCTTTAGTTCCCAACGAGAATTTTGGAAATTACAGAGCCACTCTGGATCCGCGGGAAATCCAGTTGGGTTTGCGATATCATTGGTAAGAACGAATAGCCCCGGGCAGGAATACTGTCCGGGGCGTGTTTAAAGGAGAACAAATATGATTGAAACTGGCCTTTCGGGGCGGTTCGTAATTGTTACGGGTGCGGCTGCGGGTATCGGAAAAGCCACAGCGACAGCCTTTGCAAAAGAAGGAAGCCGGGTTGCTTTATGGGATGTGAACGAAAATTCGGGCAGAAAAACAGCCGAAGAGTTGGCGAACCATGGACATGATGCTGTTTTTCAGAAGGTGAATGTTGCAGACAGTAAAGAAGTCGATGCCGCTGTGGCGGAAGTGATTGAACGCTGGGGAACGGTGGACGTACTGGTGAACAATGCCGGCATTGTCAGGGATGGCCAGGTTGTTAAGTGGAAAGATGGAAACGTGGTGAAGCAGATGACAGACGCTCAGTGGGATGCGGTGATTGGGGTAAACCTGAAGGGTGTGTTCAATTGTACCCGTGCGGTGATTCCCTATCTGATCAAAGCAGGAAAGGGCGTCATTTTATCTGCATCTTCGGTTGTGGGCCTCTACGGGAATTTTGGCCAAACCAACTATGTGGCGACCAAAGCCGGTGTAATTGGTATGACGAAAACATGGTCCCGTGAGCTGGGTAGATACGGTATCCGGGTAAACGCTGTGGCACCGGGGTTTGTGGCGACAGAGATACTGGCATCCATGCCGGAGAAGGTGTTGGATGGGATGAGGGCAAGAACCCCGTTAAAGCGGATGGGGGACCCAAAAGACATCGCCAACGCGTATCTTTGGCTGGCCTCCGACGCAGCGGCTTATGTGAGCGGTACCGTGCTGTCGGTGGATGGTGGCCTGGTAGTGGGGACATGAGATATAGATTTTCAGGATCCGTATCCCTTAGTGTGCGAAAAATCTGACCTTCAGGAGGACACATGAAACGGTACGCACAGATAGTTTCAACCGGACGATACGTTCCGGAACATGAAATGTCAAATGATATGCTTCGCAAGCGATTCGATCTCATTGTTCCGGATTTTATTGACAAGATGGAAGCGGGCAGTGGTATTAAAAGTAGATTTTACGCGCCGGATGACTGGGCGACTTCGGATGTGGCGCTGCCGGCAGCCAGACAGGCGTTGGAACGGGCGGGACGAAAGCCTGAAGATGTGGATCTGATCATTCTCGGGACAGATTCCCCGGATTATATTACACCGGCAACTTCGGTCGTGTTGCAGCATAAACTGGGAGCAAAAAATGCCGGTACGTTCGACGTGGGATGCGCCTGTGCTTCTTTTCCCACCGGTCTGGATCTTGCGGCAGGTATGATAGTTGCGAATCCATCCATACGAACAATCCTCGTGGTGGGGGTTTACCTGATGCACAAACTGGCCAGCGCTGATGACCCGATGATTTTTTTCTATGGGGATGGAGCCGGGGCGGCTGTAGTAGAACCGTCAGATGAACCTGGATTTATCAGTTCCGCATTTCTGGCTGACGGTTCCTATCACCGAAGCTGGGGAATTTATTCCGGCGGTACCTTTGAACCGGCCACTGCCAAATCTGTAGAGGCCGGCCGGACTCAGGTGCGGATGGTGGATCGCTATCCACCGGAAATCAACCATAATGGATGGCCCCGTATTGTCCGAACCCTGGCGAAAAATGGGGGATTCGCTGTTTCTGATATTGATATGGCGATTTTCACTCAGGTTCGCCGCCCCTCCATTGAGCTTGTGATGGGAGAACTGGGTATCCCTTTGGAAAAGACACACACTGTAATGGAGAAATGGGGCTATACCGGCTCTGCCTGTGTCGGGATGGCATTTGACGATGCGGTCCAGCAGAAAAAAATAAAACCAGGAAACCTGGTGGTGTTTGTGGGTTCCGGCGTGGGATATAACCAGGCCGGATCCGCTTTCAGGGTTGGAAAATTGTGAATAGTTGGACAATTATTTTTATAATTGTCGGTGGATTATTGCTGGTTCCGGCTATTTTGGCCGGTGTTATGTTTTATCGGCACCCGCTGGCAGCAAACAGTTTTTTTGAACGAAAGGCTTTGAAGCGGACCGGTGGCCTCCAGGCCCGTCTCATTCCCGTTTCCACGGGAAACCTGACGCTGTGGGAAGGGGGAAACGGCCCCGCCGTTCTCCTCCTCCACGGGGCGGGGGAGCAGGCCGGGACATGGTCGAAGGTCGTGCCACATCTGGTGGGGAAATACCGGGTATTGGCCCCGGATATGCCGGGACATGGTGACAGCGAACCCACTGAAGGGCCATTGGACATTGAGATGATGTTTACTGCAGTAAATGAAATGCTGGACGCAATTTTGCCGGGTGAACCGGTCACAATCGTAGGAAATTCTCTCGGGGCATGGGTGGCCATGTTGATAGCGGTCCGGCAGACGAAAAAAGTGAGCAGTCTGGTGCTTGTAAATGGCGGAGCGATTCGGGGAGACTACAAAGGGCCGGGACTGATTCCGAATAATATGGCGGAAGCACGGGCCGTTATGATTGTTTTGATGGGACCGAAGGGGAAAACTATTCCTGATTTTATCCTGAAGGACGTGATCCGGGAAGCCCACCGGGGGCCGTTGGCGCGACTGATGGCGAATCCGTCTGGAATGGGGGTCAGTCTCCTTGACGGGAAACTGAGTGAAGTTAAGGTTCCGGTGAACCTGCTATGGGGAAAACTGGACCGGATGTTTAATTTATCTTATGCAAACCGCATGATGGACGGGTTGCCTGCAGCCCGAATCTCAATTCTGGAAGACTGCGGACATGTGCCGCAAAGGCAATGTCCCGGCCATTTTACTCAGACACTTCTGAAGATTCTAAAAGAATCTCAGGGGAGTCGAAAGGAGTGAGGGGATGATACACGGCGACATCCTTGGAGAGCGTGCCCGGTTGACACCGGACTCGGAGGCATTACTGGAGCTGAAAACCAACCGGCGATTTTCCTACGGAGAATTGAATAGCCGGGCTCTGAAGTGGGCCGGAATTTTTCGAAATAGCCTGGGCCTCTCAAAAGGAGATCGGGTAGGATTGCTCTGTGGAAACCGGGTGGAGTTTCTTGATGTGTTTTTTGGTGCAATCAAGGCCGGGGTGGTTCTGGTTCCCCTGAATACTCATCTGGCAGCTCCTGAGCTTGAAGAGATAATAAAGGACGCTGGCGTTCTCTCATTGATTTATGACGGTGAATTCAGTGAAATCGTTCAGACTCTGCATCTGCAGGTTGCGGTGGAAAACCGGATTGCACTGGACACACCAATAATCCCTGGTGACCGGACAGCAGAGGCTCTGTTGCATTTAGTGGGTTCTGCTGTTTGCACTCAGAACAGCCTGCCGGAAGATCTCTGTGCATTACTGTACACCAGTGGCACAACCGGCAGTCCGAAGGGAGTGATGATTCCCCACCGGATGCCGGTATTCAATGGCTACAACACTGTGATGTGCTGGCAGCTTCGCTCCGATGACGTCAGCCCGATTTTTACGCCCCTGTACCATGCCGGGGGGTTGGGTGCTTTTCTGATACCCATCTTTACAGTGGGGGGGAGAATCGTCCTTCACAGCCGGTTTGAGCCCCGGGAAGTCTGGCATACCATTGAAAAAGAAGGATGCACCGTAGTTCTGGGCGTCCCCGCCATCTGGAAGATGCTGGCGGAGAGTCCGAATTTTGAGAGAACGGATATTTCCCGGATCCGATGGCTGATTTCCGGGGGCGCTCCCCTGCCTTCATCACTGGTTGAGGTTTATCATAAGCGGGGGTTGGTTCTTCGCCAGGGTTATGGTCTCACTGAAGTCGGGGTCAATTGCTTTGCCATGACAGACAATGACGCATGGGAGCGCAAGGGTTCCATCGGAAAGCCCATGATGTTCACTGAGGGAAGGCTTGTCAACGAAGACGGCCGGGAAGTACCTGCAGGCGAGGTCGGGGAATTGCTCCTGAGGGGCCCCCACGTTTCAGCAGGTTACTGGCACAATCCGGATGCCACTGCCGATGCGTACGACGAAAAAGGCTTCTTCCACACCGGAGATCTGGCGACGCAGGATGAAGACGGCTTTTTTTATATTGTCGGGCGTCAAAAAGAGATGTTCATTTCCGGGGGTGTGAATATTTATCCTGCTGAGATTGAGTCGGTCCTGTCCCGGCATCCGGCGGTTCTGGACTGCGCAGTTGTTGGGGTGCCCCATGAAAAATGGGGAGAGGTCGGCGTCGCATTTCTGGTTTTGGCAGAGAATATGGAAATAAAGCCCGATGAAGTGATAAAATGGCTTGAAAAACGAATTGCGCGATACAAAGTTCCGAAGCAGATCGTTGTTCTGGATCAGTTGCCAAGGACCGCTTACGGAAAGGTATTACGCGCAGCTCTTGTGGAAATGTTTTCAAAATAAGGAGGATAACCGTGAGAGAACCCATTTACATTGCTGCTTACCATCAGTCGAAGTTCGGAAAGCTCTTTGACATGAGCGTGCCGGAGATTATTTCCAATGCCGTTACTGAAACCTGCGCGGAAATCGGCGCGGAGCCGTCCATGATGGATGTAGGCTCCATTGGTGCTGTCTGCAACATTTCCCTTAATGGGCAGGGACTCATTGCCGGTCTCATGGCGGATGTCCCGGGCCTTGCGGCAAAGCCTATTGAAGCGATTGAAATTGCCTGCGCGTCCGGCGGGCAGGCGGTAGTGTCCGTCATTCACAAACTACTTCTTGGTTTGGGTGATATTGGTATCGCTGTCGGCTATGAAAAAATGCGCAACGACATAGGCAAGATGGATGGAAAGCTGGTAGGGGAAGCCCTGGGCTATTTTTCCCATCCGGAAGACAGGGAAGGGAAGGTTTACGTATTTCCGCACATTTTTGCGGAGATTATGAAGAAATACATGGATACCCATAATGTGACGGAACGGGATCTGGCGTCTATTTCTGCGTTGGAATATGCAAACGCTCAGCACAATCCCTATGCCCAGATGAACGGCATTCAGGTTTCCCTTGATGAAGCGACAAAGGTAGAGGGACGGAACCGGTACATTGTGGAAGGCTTGCCCCTGAAAACCTATGATTGTTCGCAGATTACAGATGGTTACGGCGCACTGATTCTTGCAACGGAAAAGGGTCTGGCCAAACTGGGCGTGGACAAAGCGGATTGTGTGGAAGTGGCGGGCTATGCTCAGGCAACCGATCCCCTTCGGGTAAGTGGCCGGGATGTACTTAAACCCACCGGCGCCTTCCGAGCCATGAATGATGCTTACAAAATGGCCGGTGTTACACCGCAGGATGTCAATGTGGCGGAAGTCCATGACTGTTTCACTGTCATGGGCGCCATCGCGGCGGAAGTCCTCGGTGTGGCGGAATACGGTAAAGGCGCGGCATTCTGGCGGGACGGTCATGCTGCGGTGGACGGTTCCTGTGCCATCAATACCTCCGGTGGCCTCATCGCAAAGGGCCATCCGGTGGGGGCAACCGGTATTGCCATGATTGGCTGGAGCGCGTTGCAGTTGATGGGCAAAGCACCGGCACCTCTGCAGGTGAAAAATACAAATGTTGCAGCAACCTTCAACATTGGCGGCCCCATCTGCGCGTCTGTCTGCACCGTTTTGAAACCGGGGAAATAAGCTTATTAAAGAAATATGGTCGTGAACAAAACAATTGAACCAACAAAAACCGGGCGCCTGGAAACAGGCGCCCATTCCATCTGGTGGGAGTATCATGGTGAAGGGAAAAGGGAAGCTGTCTGCCTGTTGAATGGGCTCGCGATGCATACCAGAGCATGGTACAGCTTTTTGCCATTGATCCTGGATGAATATGATGTAATTCTCTATGATTTCCCCGGCCAGGGCCAGTCATCTAAAGAAGACGTTCCCTACTATATTCCTGACATGGCCAGGTTGCTTGTAGATATCATGGATTTGAATGAAGTGGATCAAGTCCATCTCGTTGGCATTTCGTATGGCGGTTTTGTGGCGATGGATTTCGCTCGTCTTTTCCAGGGGCGACTGTGTACTCTGACCCTTTCCGGCATTCTTCTTTCTCATGAGCGACTGTTTGAAATGTACCAGGAAATTTCCCTCCGGTTCTACCGGGGTACAAAAGAAGAATTTGAACTCTACACCTACTACATGTATGAAAAAATATTCGGCGAATCCTTTGTGACAAAACTGGTACCCGAACAACTTGGCGAAATGCGTAGGCGATTCTATGACCGGTATGTAGATGACCGCCATTGCCTGATTCGTCTGACTGAGGCCCAGAATCCCTTTTTTGCTGGAATTGAGCAAAATCTACCTGACTATCAGGCTGTTGAGACACCGGTACTGCTCATGGCCGGGGAGCAGGATCGTGCCATTCCCATGTGGCAACAGAAAAAACTCTTAAACATTTTTCCTCAATCCCGCTGGGAAACCATTCCGGAGTCCGGCCATGTGGTGTATCTGGAGCGAGCGGACCTGTTTTTCCCCATGGTGAAGCGCTTCATGAAGGCCGGTGATGTCCGGTTCTGACTCTTTGCTTTACCATGTACAGGACGGTCACGGAGAGCCCCTCCTTTTATTGAACGGAATTGCCATGTCGGTTTCTTCATGGGAGCCGGTGGTGGCCCTGCTGAAAACCCGGTTTACTGTGATTCGATGTGATTTCCGTGGCCAGTTGCGGAGCCCGGGTCCGGTATCCTCAAATGTGGACAGCCATGTGGAAGATGTAGACAGGCTTCTGGACAGTCTGGTGGATGGCCCAGTGCATGTGGCAGGGACCTCTTTCGGCGGGCTGGTGGCCATGTATCTTGCCGCCAGGCGATCCGACGACATCCGTTCACTGACCGTGATTGCTTCCGCCGACCGGTTTGACAGCGCCATGACGGTGGAAGTGCGTTGCTGGCGACAGGCTGTGAAACAGGTCGTCGCATCCGGTGATCATGGCTATCTGCTGGACGTGATGGGTCCCACTGTGTATTCCAGCAGGTACAGGGAAACCCACAGTACGCTTCTCACGGCTCGCAGAAATCAGATGCAGGGCGTTCCGATCCGTTGGTTTCAGGATCTGGATCGTCTGATGGAATCAACGGAAGGGATAGACCTTTCATGGGAAATCCCGCGCATTGAATGTCCGTCACGGATCGTTGCGTCAGAAAAGGACGGGTTTATCCCTCTTGAAAGGACAAAAGCCATTTCGGATTTAATCCCCGGCAGTGCATTTCAAATTATTCCGGAGGCCGGCCACGCTGTTGTTGTGGAAAATCCGGAAGCAGTAGCTGCGGAAATTCTCAAAGCAGCGGGAACAGTAACGGAAGTATAAACTGGGAATCAGAACCAATATCATGGTCTTTCGAAAATACAATTTTTCTGAATTTTTGTGACAAAAACAGTGAGATCAGTTTTTCATGAATGTGGTATAATTCGTGACGATTTTTTGATCAGGAGGAAACATCAAATGTCATTAATGCGGAAACTGGCTGTGGTCATCGTGATGGTCACGCTTTCAATGAGCGGAAACGCAATGAGTACAGATAAGAAGGCTCTCAAGCAGTACAACAAAGCACTGGAAAGTGCGAAAGACGGTAAGCTTAAAAAAGCGGAGAAATGGCTGTTGAAGGCCTTGAAACGGGATGCGAGCTTCTACGAAGCCCACCTGGAACTTGGAAAAGTCTACTATAACCAGGAAAAGTTGGATGAAGCGAAGACACAGTTGAATACCGCTTACAAACAGGGCGGGAAAGATGCGATTGAGTCACTGGATTACCTGTACAGCGTGGAAACAAAGAAGAACAACCTGGATGGCCGGGTTAAGTACGCGCTGATGAAAGTCAAAGCGTTGGGAGCCGATGCCACACTCAATGACGTGGGACGTGTGGATGTGCTTGCAGTGGCTTATGCCCAGAATAGACAGATGGAGAAAGCCGGCGAGCTGTATAAACAGCTGATGGAATTACGTCCGGACTACTCATACGCCTACCTGAACCTTGGCAAAATCTACATGATAACCCACCATGCCTCGAAAGCCTATCAGCTGTTTCAGAAGGCCGTGGACAATGGTGTGGACAACCCGGAAATTGACTATCGCCTCGGCGGTTATCTCCACGATCACCAGAAGTATGACGAAGCCTTGCCCCTGCTGAACAGGGCGGCAAAAGCTCCCGAGATGCGGGAGAAGGTATTTCCTCTGATCATCAATTGCCATATTGAATTGAAACAGTACTCGGAGGCGATTGAGCATTGCCAGACCTTTCTGAAGGAGTTCCCATCCAACAAACTGACAAAGCAGGTTCAGGAAACGGTTGAGAAAATCCGGAAGCGCATGAAGGAAGAGGCGGCTCTCAAGGCAAAAGAGAGTAAAAAGTAACAGGATGTTGGATGGAAGCACTGGTTTTTCCCGATAAGCGTTCGCGTTATCGAAAGTAACGAGAAAAAAAGGCTAAAATGAAAAAAACATCTTGACAGGAGCTATGAAAAACATGTATAAAGTTTCTGTAACTACGTTTTCAGAAAAGTTGCCACTTTGGCTCAGAAACTTTGCTAATTATTAAATTTAAAGGGAGGTGGAAAGGGAAAAGAACGATTTAGTTTGTTATTGCAGTCTATGTATTGTGATGTTTTGAGGATTTAGGGGTATTAAGGAGGCTAAAATATGAAGAGATTGTTTCTGGTCGCTTGTGGGTTACTGCTCACCGTGAGCATGTTTGCCCAGACCACAAAAGGTGAAATCAACGGTAACGTTTTTGACGAATCCGGCACAGCTCTGCCTGGCGTTACGGTAGTTGTCAGCAGTATTAAGCTGCAGGGAACCCGTACAACCGTTACCAACGCAAAAGGTTTTTATCGTTTCCCGTTGCTGCCGTTTGGTGCTTACACGGCAACATATTCAATTCCGGGCTTTCAGACCTATACCAAGAAAGGTATCGGCGTTAAGGTCGGTGAAAAAGCAAAGATGAACATCACTCTGAAGGCGGCGAAAGTCAGCGAATCCATTGTAGTCACGGCGGAAGCTCCGCTGGTGGATACTTCCACCACCGACTCATCTATGGAAATGACTTCCAAGACCCTTGACACAATTCCGACTCTGTCCCGCTCTGTTGAAGACGTGGCAAAGTTTGTTCCCGGCGTTACCGGCGTCCGTATGGATTCCGTCAGCGGTGGCGAGGGCGGAGAGCCCAACATCCGTGGTGCCGGTCAGGAAGGTAACCAGTATATGGTTGATGGTACATCTGTCCGTTCTTCCATGGGTTTTGACAACAATGTAGCCCAGAACTTTGACTCCATTGACTCTCTGCAGATTATCACTGATCCGTTTTCACCTGAATTCGGTAAGACCATGGGTGGCGCCATCAACGCTGTCACCAAGTCCGGTGGTAACGAATTCCACGGCGAAGCCGGTTTCCAGTATCGGAACGACAGCCTGCAGGCAGAACGCCAGCATGTACAGAACGACAGTTCCGTTACCGGTTTTACCCGGAACAAACAGTGGTACAACCTCGGTGGATATATCATCAAAGATAAGTTGTGGTTCTTCGTATCCTACAACTACACCAAGTCCACCAACCTGTCTTCTGCCGCCGATCCCCGGATCATCCACGCGGAAAACCTGGTGAATCTGGATGGCAGTCCTTATGGCAGTGACTATACTGTTTTCAATTTTCCGGATGGCGTGTCCGAAACCACATTGGAGAAATACTTCTACAAATTGACGTACAATATCACGGAAAACATGAACATAGCGTTTTCCGGTTTGGACATTACTTCAACGACTACCAATATGACGGGTAACCCGGACCTCTATGGTTTGGCCACAAACAACGCATACCGCTATAAAGTCAACTTCAACTGGATTGTTGGTGAATGGGGTGTGTTGGAAGCCCGTTGGGGAACTCAGCATCAGAACTATAACAGTGGTGGATTGACTGACCACGGTATTGCGGCGCGTAACAATACCACCATCGCATGGTCATATGCCAACCGCAGCCGTTACGATGTACAGGTTCAGGATCGGGATGACTATTCTGTGAAGTGGACCGGTTACATTGACACTACTTCCCTGGGCAGCCATGAGTATACTCTGGGCTGGAATTATCAGGACTTTTCCACTAACTGGCTCCTGGCTCAGACCGGTGCCAATGAATGGGTATCCGTAGACGCAGACTCCAGTCGTTTTACCGATGGTGTTAACTATAGTTTTGAATACATGACCAACGACCAGGGCCAGATCATTATGGGTGCCGACGGCAACCCGATTTCTGTCCCGACAACCCTGACGGAACGTCGGGACTCTCTGAACCCGAATACAGTTCATAGTACCGGTTACTTTCTGCAGGATCGAATCACCTTCGGCAAGTGGGTGGTCATGCTGGGTTGGCGTTTTGACGACATGACCGTTTTTGATGACACCGGTCTGCAGATTTGGGATTGGGGCTTCAGTGATTACTCAGCCCCGAGACTGTCTGTGATTTATGATCTCAACGGTGACCAGAAGCATATCTTCAAGTTTGCCTACGGCCAGTTCTTTGATGCCACAACCACCCGTATCGCTGAATTCTTCAACCGGGAAGGCGGAAACGCATATCGCCAGTACGGATGGGCCGGTGCTACAGATCGTACGGCCACAGAGGCTGAGATTCATGACCCGGCAAACTGGGAATTCACATGGGAACAGAGTCCGGAAACGGCACCCATGGATTATGATCCTAATCTGAAGCCGGAACATCAGAATCGCTGGCTGGTTGAATACAACTGGCGGATCAATCCCAATCACGCTATGACCGTTCGCTACACCAGAGCTATTTCCCATGATCTGATTGATGATATTGGCGTCATGGTACCGACGGGCGGGTATTCATTCTTCCTGACCAATTTCGAATACAAACGGCGTGACTATGAAGATGTGTCCCTGATTTTCAAAGGCAACTTCGGTGACTGGATGGATTATTATGCAAGTTATACCTGGACGGATTCCAAGGGAACCAACCCCGGTAACTTCGAAAATGAAACCCTGAACAACCCCGGCGGAAGCGGAAACTACATCGGTGTGTTCGGTGACCACATTGCTACTGATGGTACCGGTCTGGGCGACTTCCTGGATTGGCTTCTCTCAGGCCTCGGTGGCCGTGGAATCGGTGATGAAGGCTGGTACGGCAAGCTGTCTGACTCTACAGACAATGCCATTAACTTCATCGGAAACTTCCATCTGCCTTATGACATCAATATCACTACGGCAGTGCAGTGGAATTCCGGTTACTTCTGGACAAAGAAAGGGTATCAGCCGGCTTATGACGGTTACTTCACTTTCCCGGAAGGCCGTGGATCCCGGAAAACCAGCTCACTTCTGTGGGTGGATGTAACCGTGACCAAGGATTTCAAGGTATGGTATGACCACACATTGCAGCTCCGTCTCGATGTGATGAACCTGCTGAACAGCCAGCAGCCCATCTCCTTCGTGGAAGAAGATACGGTTGATTTCGGTACCCCGTATGCACGGCAGGCGCCGAGAGCTATTCAGCTTGGTATTGCCTACAGATTCTAGTCTGAATTTATTAACCAACTGGGGAGGGGCATTGCCTCTCCCCTTTTTTTGTTTGTGCGGAGGACGGGATGAAAGCGAACATCTATCGCCAGTTGAAATTCAAACTGGAGGCTGGAGACTCACTGGTCGGTGCTTTTCTGGGCGCAGGTGGACCGTTCAAAGGGCTGGCAGCTGCCATAGAGTCCGGTGACTCTCTGGGGCAGGCGGCAAAGAAGAGAGGCTTTCCGGCTGCGGACAGCTTGTATCTAAGCATCGGCGAGACATCCGGGAGGCTGGAAGATGCTTTCCAGGCTCTGGTGGAACTCTACGAAGTACGCCATAGCTACGAGTCCAAACTGTGGGCTGCCTTTCTGAAATCCCTGATCGTGCTGTTGGTAGGAATTGTGGGTTCATATTTTCTTTTTCAGGCAGTGGACATGGAATTGGTTCTGGGCATAAAGATCTGGTATGTCATTGCGGTAATGATCCTTGGGACAGGATTGGTGATATTACAGATGCTGGCGCCCGGACTTCGACGCTGGATTGACATTTCCGGTATGGCATTTTGCGTGGCTTCAGGATTATCTTTTGAGGATACGAAGCGGGAGTTAAAGGGAGCTGGTTCACGGACACGTGCAAAAGCCCGGCACTTTCACAAAATATTACCGATGCCCAAAAACGACGAAAATCTGGTAAAGACCGGTGAAGAAACAGGGAAACTGGACAGCGCATTGGAAAAGGTCAGGGCTTCAGCAGCGGAAAGAATGGAAAAACTGCTGGTAAGGCTGGAGCGTGGTTTTTACTACAGTGGTGTCATATTGGTTATGGCCACAATTCTGGCATCCCTCGCCTTCTTTGCGGTTTCCGGTCTGAGCAAAGCACTCTGATCACCGGCTGCAAAGCAGCCGGTGAGTGAATGTGCATGTGCATATGAAAAGTGTGCGGAAAAAAACTACCCTACTCTGGATATTCTGTCTTTACTTAAACTCAGGCTCAAACTTAAGCTTCTTTTTTTCTTGCTCTTATTCCGTATGAATTTTGCTGTTGGTATCTTTGGCTGATTTCAGGTCAGTGATTGGAATGTATGCTTTGTAAGTGATGCTCCGGGCTTGACCGGCGTCTGGACGGGAAAAGAGAGATCGGTTCACCAGAACTACATACAGGGACTCGTTTTTTCCGTTGGGTAACGGGAGAGTTCGGCAATTGAGAACGGCGGTTTTCAACGCTTTTCGGATTTGAGCGGGAGTCGGCGCATTTCTACGTTTTGTGGTTCCACCGAAGGGAGTCTGAACCCTGGGACGCATGCTGAAGTCTGTGGTGACAATGATGAAAAGCCCGTTGTCGGGGATATGGAAAGAGATAAATTGAGTGGCAGGACCGGTGGGAAGTTGCAGGGTTTGCCGGAGGTCGGCTTCTACCGAACCCGCAATTCTCTGAAATTCTGCGGCAAAAGCGGATGAAATCGACAGGGTCGCAATAAAAACAAATAAAAAGTATTTTCTAACGGAATTGTTCATATGACACCTTCCTTGTTTGATAGTTTTTGTCCAGGTAATCTTTCAATGCCAGAAGCATCATGTACTGATTCCGATTGGTATCCTGAACCTGGAGAGTCGTATTCTGAAGTTTCTGTTCCACCTGCTGTTGCCGGGCCAGGAGAGTTTCGGTCTGTTTCTGAAAACGCGTGACGTACAAACCGGCTATACCGATGCAAATCGCAATAACAGCTGCTGCAGCCGCTTTAAGACCAGAATTTCGTTTTTGTGGAGATGGGGCCATCAGTACCACGACAGGCTGATCTGTGGAACCATTCTTTCGTACCCAATCCCTGGTGTCTTTTAATTGCCAGTAGGCATTTCGGCAGTCTGGACATTCCACCAGATGAGTCCGCCATTTCTGAAGTGTGGCAGCGTCTGATTCGCCGTAAAGTAGTTCCATCATTTCGACAGATTCCAGGCATTTCATTTTTGTGCCTCCATTTTATGGGTGGTTTCTGAGTCCTGCTCCTGGGCAAGAAGGCTCCGTAGTTTTTTCAGGGAAGTATACATCCGTGTTTTTGCAGTATTTTCTGGAATTTGAAGAATTTCTGAGATTTCACGAAAGGTAAAACCGTTGATTTCCTTCAATACCACTACTTGTTGCTGTTCGATGGGCAAACGGTTCAGCGCGTGGCTCAGCATGT
>JAADJC010000025.1:0-34631 GCA_013151025.1 Acidobacteriota bacterium | reverse complement strand
GTGGATAGTCTTTCATCCAGGGCTTCTGTAGGACGACGGCGAGATTGTCGGATAAAGTCTATCGCTCGGTTGGATGCGATGCGAAATACCCAGGTTTTCATACTGGCATCTCCCCGGAAGGTGTGGAGCTTCCTGAAAATCAGCAGCAATACATCCTGTAGGATATCCTGTGCATCTTCCCGGTTCCCCACCATTCGGTGAATGTGGCGATACAACATGCCGGAATATTGACGGGCAATGGCTTCAAATTCCAAATCTATTTCCTCCCGTTTCTATTGACGCAGAAAACTCCCCGGAAGTTTTCCGGAGGAAAACAAGTTTGAGTTTAAGTTTGAGTTTGAGTGGGGAAAATGAATAGGTTCCCCGTCTTTTCTCAATCTCATCTGGACTTAAACTCGAACTTAACCTTAATCTTGTCTTCTACTTATCTCAGAAGGGAATATCATCCTCCAGATCACTCTTGGGAACCTCAATGTCGTCTACAAAGTCAGTTGAGGTGGGCTGTGGATTGGATGAAGGAGCCGGCTCAGTCGTGTCTGAAGGGGGTCCTTGTGGGCCTGGCGCACCACCTGAACGTTTGGCGGAGAGCATCAGGAGAGTAAGGGCACGGATATCTGTTCGATAGTGTTTGATACCGTCGCTGTCTTGCCAGTTTGAGTATTCTATGGAGCCTTCCACCATAATCAGGGATCCCTTTGTCACCATTTTTTCAGCACGATCCGCCAGGTATCCCCAGCACACCACGTTGTGCCATTCGGTTTTTTCCTGGCGAACTCCGGAGTTATCATTCCAGTAACGACTGGTGGCCATCCGGAACTTTACCACTTTACTCTGATTCTGGGTATAACGGACTTCGGCATCTGTGCCGGCTCTACCAATCAGGGTGACTTTGTTGTACATATTATTCTCCTTTAGTGATTAATTTGATGGAATATTAGTTTTCATTTTACGCAGCAGATTGGTCGATGCACGGAGAAGTTGGATCTCGTTTCCTCCAATTGCCTGTTTCAGTTCTTTCAATGTTTGAATAATCCCGGGATCTGTAAAAGCGGAAAGAGTGTTTCGAATCTGTAGAAATTGATCCTGAAAAGCAGAAACTTCATCGAGAATACCACCAACTGCATCAAGAAGGTTTGGCAACTCGTTTTCAATTTTTTCGGAGAAGTGAGCAGATTCGATGACCATATTGTCGATCTGAAATTTTAATGTTCTTTCGTCTTCACTTTCCTGCTGAGATTTCCGGGCAGCAGCCATTGTCCGGGCCAAATTGTTCTGTCTTTCCCGTGCAGTTTTCTCATGCGAATCCAGGAATTCTTCCAGACGGTGAAGGGCATGGGAGAGAATGTCCCTGGTTTTCCTGGCAGTATTCTGATTTGATATGTTGGAATTGTATATTTCCTGTCCCTCCTGAGAGAATTTTTCGATGGAATTTTGTGTAGCAATCAACTGCGCCATCCCCCCGATGGTGTGAAGAATTGTTTTTTCCAATTGGTTAAGTCCTTGTTGTAGCTGGTGCTGGAGAATTTCTGCGGACTCTGTAATGGTCTTCATTTCCCTGGCAATGGTGCTGAATCCCTTTCCCTCTTCTCCTGAATCCCCTGCGTAAATGGCTGCATTCAAAGCAAGAATCTTACTTTTCTCATGAACATCTTCCAGCTCTGTGATCAGTGCGGAAAGGCTATGAATTTGTTCCGGAAGTTTGTTTGCGAGACCCTGAACTTCACTCATTTCACTGGAAAAGCTTAGAAAACGGGCAGTTATTTCCCGGAGGACTTTTTCACCCGATTGAAGTGCTGTTTCCCCATTTTGGAGGGTTTCTTCGAGGTTCTGAACAGAGTTGTTGATCTGCTGTACGGTTTCCTGCTGCTTCAAAATAATGCTGATTTCTCCTTCAGCCATCACAGACTGTGTTCCAAGGAAGCCCTCTTGAGCTGCCATAAATGCTTCACGGTTCTGCCGGCAGCTGGAATATACTTTTTTCAGCAGGTTCAGCATTGAGGATGGGGCTTCATTAAAATGGTCCAGCTCAAATCGAATTTTGAGAATAGTTTCTGACAGGTCTTCCTGCTTGTCGGCCTGCAGAAGAGAATTTTCTATTCTTTGATATAAGTGTTGGATTTTGCTGGCAAGCTTATCCACATCTCCAATGAACAGTGCCATTCGATCGGTCAGTCGGATTACCCGCTCCAAGTTCATACCGACAAGGGTGGAGGTTTCTCCGTGATCTGTCAGGATGCGGTGAATACGAGAGTTTTCTTCCCTAAGGAGCATAAGCAATTCGATTAGTTCGCCGGATTGTCCGATGTCGTTTCCCGGGAATTGACCTTCAACAGCATGCCGGAGCATTTCCATTTCCATCTTTCTTAACCGGATTTCCCGTAAAAAAATCCATGTACTGATAGAGATGGAGAGCAGCAGAAGCACAGGCGCGGCTATCAGGGCCACAGTGACAGATGTACCGGATTGCGGTGAAAGTAATGCAATTGTTGTGAGAAGACAAGTTCCTACAAAAAATGTACCGTTTATGAAAATGAATCGTTTTTCAGGTAATTTCATGGCAGATAGTCCTGTTTCTTCCGGTTTCCTTTGCGCCGTAAAGAGCTTCGTCTGCATATTGTACCAGATTTCGACCCTCCAGGAAATTTCGGATTCCGTACACCCCACAACTGATTGTGATGCCTACGGTCAAGTCACCTGTATGAAATGGATTCTTTTCTACGGCTGTCCGGATCTTTTCTGCGAGGATGACGGCGCCATCCGGGTCCGTCTGGGGAAGGAGTAACACAAACTCTTCTCCGCCGTATCGCGTAACGATGTCGGATTCCCGGCTCTGTTCTCTCATAATGTTGGCCAGTTCTTTCAGGACAAAATCACCGGTGATATGGCCATATGTATCATTTATCCGCTTGAAATGGTCAATATCTATCATAATGCAGGAAAGCCATTCTTCCCGGCGGCTGAGTTTCTTGATTTCTGCCTTCAGCATCCGATTCAGATAGCCCCGGTTATAAAGACCGGTAAGGGAATCAGTGACGGAAAGATCGCGTAATCGCTTGTTTACACTGGAAAGTTGTCGGATAACCCGATGAAGGCGGATATGGGCCTCACTCCGTGAAACAAGTTCCTCTTCTACGAAGGGGGTGAGAACATAATCCACGGCGCCGGCTTTCAACGCGTGAATAATTTTCGATTTTCGATTTTCGTCTGTAACGGTAAGAATAGGCAGATGCGGCCGGAGAAGACAGAGTTCTTTTAATGCGATTTCGTATGAAGAATCAGGGAGATCGATGTTAAAGAGCATGAGTTCCGGTTCATATCCCTGCGCAAATTGTTTTTTTAACTCATCCAGGGATGAGAATGCTGTTGTTTGAAAGCCGTGTTTCTGATAGACGAATTGTGTAATTTTCAGAGACGTTTTGCGATGGTCCAGAATAGCTACCGGGACAGTGCGCCTGGATTCCATTTTGACGAAAAGATCATCGACGAATGCGCTCAATTTTCCAGGCTGGAAGGGTTTTACAAAATATTCAATCGCCCCCGCATGGAAGCCTTTTTCGATATCTTCTTCTTTTCCAAGGGTGGTGACAAAAATTATGGGTATATCTTCGGTGGCCGGATCGTGGCGGACCAGTTCGCAAGCTTTGTACCCGTCCATTACGGGCATTTCAATGTCCATGGTGATAAGGTCAGGATGATGTTTTCGTGCAGATTGATAGCCTTCCAAACCGTTTTCCGCAAAGATAAGTTCATAGTGTTGAAGGTCAAATTCTGCCGCAACCATCTCGCGAAAAGAAGGGGTGTCGTCGGTGATCAGTACCTTTCTTTTCCTTAAGACGTGTGAGATGAGAGAAATAAGTTTTTCCGTTTCAACAGGCTTTGCCATGGTCTGAAGAATACCTTTCGTTCGAAGGCTGCGGGGTTCTCCCCCGTTGAAGAGGATTACCGGTGTAATGGTATCAAATCTGGTTTCTTCATTTACAAGAGAGGCGGCATCAATGAGAAAGAGTGCCGGGGGAGTTTCCCCCGGCACATCCGGCAATTCCTTCAGCAAGTCGCAATTGTATCCGGCTTGTTTCAATTGAGAAATAATGTCCCGCATCAGTGTGGTCTGCGGGGCCAGTACTGCAATTTGCTTTCTGCTCATTCAACTGGTAGTTACAGCTCAGCGAATTGCAAACAAAACCTTGCTCATCTGAAATTTTCCCGGATTCACAATGTAGATAACCGCCGTGGACTTGTCCGGTGCAAGGTCAATTTTGTAGTCCTTATCCTTTACAAAACTGCGTGGCATGACATAGATGGAATGAATCTGTTTGACCCCTGCGTCTGCCGCAGTGAGGGTAATGGAATCGGATTGGCGAAGGTCAAGAGATTTTTCAAATGTAACGGCGTTAAAGTTTTTCAACTGAGGCCGCCCGAAAAGGAATCGCCCCACAACCTTTTTTGCCGCCAACGCTTTATAATTATCCACGTGATAGAAGACTGAATTCAACCTGCGTTCTTTTTCAGTGTTCTGAGTGGATAGCCTTTTATTGCGGGAGTTCAGATTCTGAACCTGGCCGCTCAACTCAACCTTTGCCTGTTCCAGTTCTGCAAGCTGGGTTGTTAGTTCCGCTTTCCGCCTTTCCAGCTCATTTACATCATCTTTGAGCTGGCTGGCTTCCTGTTGTGCAGTATTTCTTTCATTGATCAATTTTGTCTTGTAATACTTTTTAATCTGATTGGGACTTTGATTTGCCGTTCCCTGCGTTACAAAAGTTCCGAAGGTTCCTCCGTCATAGAACAACCACACCTCAAATCCCGGAACCAGGTAGTTCAGGAGGTTTACCCGTTCAATCAGTTTCTGGGCATCCTTTGTATTGACCCCCTTCTGATCTATCAGGTAGCGCATGGAAAGGTCATAGTGGTTATCCCCCTCTTTTACCACGACTGGTTTTGGCAACTGTTCCCGAAGGGTGTCGATTTCTGTTCTTAAATCCTTAATTTCCTGGTCTTTATCAAGGACCTCCTGCAGAACTGCTTTGTAAGAGGAGTCCTGTTCCTTGTTCAGCCGGGACTGCAGCATCTTGCGCTGTTCCGACGTCAGAGAGAGCATCTGCCATTGCTCATCGGTAAGCTGTTTGTCCCCTTTCAAACCATACTGGGTAAGGATTTTACGATATTCGGCCTCTTTCTGGTTCAATTGGCCGTCCAGCTGATCAATCTTAGCCGCCATTTTCTGCATTTTCTCCACCTGGTGTTTCTCCATGAGATTACACCCTGTCCCCATGACCAGAATCCCGACAATGAGAAATCCAATAAGTTTTTTCACCATTTTTCGTCCTCCTTTAAACGGATATTTTCAAGAAATAGCCCCTTTGCCGGGGCGGTTGGTCCCGCAAAACGCCTGTCTTTCTTTTCAAAGAGGGCAGGCAAGTCTTCAGCCATCATTTTCCCCTGGCCGATCCAGATCAGGGTGCCGACAATGATTCGGACCATATTGTGGAGAAAACGATTCCCTGAAATTATATATTCTAAATGGTCATTCTGCAACTTATTAAAATGGGATTCTGAAATTTTCCGTATGGTAGTTCTGGCTGAGCAATGTGCGGATCGGAAAGATGAGAAGTCGTGAGTTCCTAGAAAATATTGAGCTCCTTTCTCCATTTTCTCCAGATTGATCCGGCCCCTGATCCGGGTACAGTAGGGGTGTTGAAAAACCGGCAATTTTCTACCGCTGAACAATGCATACCGGTATGTTTTGGCAATAGCTTCAGCACGGGGATGAAAACCGGGATGTACTTCTTCTGCATGGCAAATTCTGATGTCGGCGGGAAGCATGGCATTAAGCCCCTTCATGATATCTGGAATTGGACGCTCGGAAGAAGTCTGGAACGCGGCAACCTGACAGTGGGCATGGACTCCGGCATCTGTTCTTGACGCCCCGTTCAGGATAATCGGATGGTTCATTACCAATTCCACAGCATTCTTGAGAACCCCCTGGACAGTGGGGTCGTGGGGTTGTATCTGCCAACCGGCATAGGCAGTGCCGTCGTATTCCAGTACAAGTTTGATGGTTCGCATTTCAGGCGGCAAACCTGAATCCGGGTTGGTTTTCACAGGTTAATCCACCGGGGTCCGGGGAATAGCCGGGTTGATTCCGGCAAGAACTTCGTAATGAATCGTCCCGGTCTTTGACGCAAGAGTTTCAGCCGTAATCTGTTCATCCCGGTCATGGCCGATGAGAGTAACCACTTCATCGTGTCTGACTTCGTTGATATGTGTTACGTCCACCATCATCATGTTCATGCAGATTCGTCCGCAGATGGGAGCACGTTGCCCTTTAATCAGTACGTAACCTGAATTGGAGAGCCTGCGGTCATAGCCGTCACTGTACCCCACCGGGAGTACGGCAATGGTCATGGGGCGATGGGCCCGATAGGTGAGTCCATAGCCGACAAAGTCTCCCGCAGCCACATCTTTTATCTGGATAGGCCTTGTTTTCCATGATAGAACCGGACGTAGTTTGTCTTCCGGCTGTAAGCCTTGCTGCATTGACGAGAGCCTGGTTTCCCCGCTGGAATAGTAGCCATAGAGTGAAATCCCCAGCCGAACCATGTCCATATGAGTTTCAGGAAAGAGTAGAGCGGCTGCAGAGCATGCACAATGAAAACGATAATTTCCGCCCTGCGGCAAAGCGCTGCGGAAAGAATTAAAAATGAAGAGTTGTTTCATTGCAAATTGATGATTCGTTGTGTCTTCAATGTTGGCAAAATGAGTGGAAAACCCGCGTAGTTTGATATTTTCAAATGCCTCCAGTCTGGAGACCATTTCAAGTGCCTCATCGGGTTGGAGACCCAGCCGGTGGGTACCGGTTTCCACTTTAATGTGAATTGATGCCGGGATCCCGGCCGCTTTCGCTGCGCGGTCCAGTTCAGCAGCCTGGGCGGTGGATGTGATTGTGAATACGGGATGCTGGTCCAGCATGAGCCGGGCCAGAAAGCCCATTTCGTCTGGAAAATGGCCCAGAATTAATATCGGTTTGTTACCGGGGATGCGGGATGCTTCTTCAGCGCTGTGGACGCAGAAGCCATCGGAGAGAGGACTGATTGCATGGACAATTTCCGACATGCCGTGTCCGTAGGCATTGGCTTTTACCACGGGATAGATGGCGGTCCTGCTCCCAATCCGATTTCTGAAGAACTGAAAATTTCGTTTCAGCGCTTTAGTGTCCAGTTCAATCCACGATGGAAAGTACATCTTATTCATAACTGGTATTCATCCTTGAACTTTTGAATGTTTTCATGAACTCCCACTACAACCATTCGGTCGTTTTCCCGAAAAGGCTGGTCCGGATCCGGGATAATATCCGCACTGCCTCTCCGTTTTACCAGAATAAGCTCCAACTTATACTTGTTTCTGAATGACAGTTCTTTCAGAGATTTGGCAACGAATTCCCGGGGAACGGCGAACTCTGCCAGCCGATAACCCTCTCCCAGTGAGATCCCCTTGGTAATATCCTTGAACTTCTTTCGAGTGACAACGGCCAGGGCCAGTTCCCTTTTCTTTACTTCTGAATTGTAAATCGAAATGACATCCTGAATGAATATCATTCCTGCGTATTTCATGCTTTCCCTGTCTTCCACAACCGGAATTTCTTCTATCAGATTCTGGCCGTTCAATTCCATGGCGTGTTGCAGGTTCGCATTTTTTGTCAGGAAAACCGGCTCGGACGCGACATCTTCCGCAATAACCAGGTCAGCCAGTGTTTCCCGTTCATAAAACACGGTTTTCAAGTCATTGAGGGTCAGAATTCCTACCAGAATCTCCTCTTCCCGGGTGACCACGGGGAAAACAGTCTGGGTGGTATCCAGCGCTTGGTCAATAATGGAGCGCAGGTGCATGTCTTCGTAAAAATAGGTGCCTTTTTTAAGACTCCTCTCTACGGTGAGTTCCCGGAGGATGCTTTCTTCCTTCCCCTCTGTAAGCCGGATACCCTTCAATTCCAGTTTCTGGGTGTAAATGGATTCCTTTTTCAGCGTAGTGGCAATCAAAGTGCTGATTATGCATGTGAACATGAGGGGTGGAATGATGTGGTAATCCTGAGTGAGCTCAAAAATGATGATAATGGCGGTGATAGGCGCCTGGGTGGTGGCTGCGACAACAGCGCCCATGCCCACAAGTGCGTACGTTCCGGAAGTTGCGGCAATTGGGAAAAACTGATGGGTCACCATCCCCACCGCACCTCCGGTGGCGGCACCAATGAACAGGGAGGGAGCAAAAATGCCACCGGATCCACCGGATCCCAGGGTGATGGACGTTGCGAGAATCTTCATGAAAATCAATATCACCAGGAACCACAACGGCCATTGATTATGAAGTGCACCGTTGATGGTTTCGTAACCGACACCGTACATTTGTGGAATCAGGATGCCCACAAGCGCGATAAAAAGACCGCCGGTCATCGGCTGAAGCCATTCGGGGAAGTTCCATCGATCATACAGACTTTCTGCCGAGTATAGCGTTACTATGAAGAGCACGGCCACCAGGCCGGCCACAATGCCCAGCAGGGTGTAGGGGAAGAGTTCCAATGGAGTGTTCAGCGCGTATGGCGGGACGGAAAATGCCAGCAGATCCCCTTCTATATGGCGGGCTACGATGGTGGAAATTACCGAGCTGATGATGATGGGGGAGAGCGCGGCCATGCCGAAATCCCCCAGGATAATTTCCACTGCGAAAAGGGCGCCGGCGATGGGAGCGTTGAATGCCGCAGCAATTCCCCCGGCGGCGCCACAAGCCACCAGGGTGGAGACGTCTCTTTTTTCCAGTTGAAAATACTGGGCCAGGGACGACCCGAGGGATGCACCTATCTGTACAATAGGGCCTTCACGTCCCACAGAACCGCCGGAACCGATGGTGATGGCAGAAGCAAGGGACTTAACAAATGCCACCCGGGGCCGGATCTTCCCGTCTTTCAGCAGCATGGCTAACATGACTTCCGGGACGCCATGTCCTTTGGCCTCCTTTGCCGTGAAATAGATAATGGGGCCGACAATCAGGCCTCCGATTATAGGGGCCAGAATGCGCCGTGTGAGAGAAACATGCTGAACCGCACTGAGGAAATTGTCATATACACCAAAGAAAGCCAGCATTCCGTACTTGATGAGATAACGAATGGCGACACCGCCCAGGCCTGAACAGAGACCAGCAACAATGGCGAGAAGAATCAGAAAGAGGTGTTTATTTCGAACCAGGTTCTGCAACCGTTCATTCATGGAGTGTCCGGAAAATTCCTTTGATACCAGCCCGGAGGGTCATTTCGAAAATCATTGACTAAAATAGCATTCCCCTGGCTCAGTGTGCCGTTTGAAACCGCCAGTTCTAACAGGGAGGAAATGGTTTCCATCGGCTGTGGGACAATGTTTACCCTGTTGAAATTCTCTTTTGCCTTTTCCATTTCATAACTGAAAATGGCCACCACTCCGGTGACTTCCAGCCCTGCTTCCAGCAGGTTCTGTACCACTGCCACTGAGCTTTTCCCGGTGGAAATCAGGTCTTCAATTACCAGAACCTTTTCCCCTTCATAGACTTCGCCTTCAATCGCTTTGCCCTTGCCATGAGCCTTCTTTTTTGCCCGTACATAGCACATCGGGAGGTTCATCCGATCCGCCACCCATGCGGCGAAGGGAATGCCGGAAGTGGCGGTGCCGGCAATGCAGTCCGGTTTCCGGTCCATAGAGTTGATTACTTCCAGAAAACTGTTTACAACCAGATTCCGTTCGGTTGGATGTGAAATCAACAAACGATTATCGCAATAAATCGGGGATCGGATGCCGGAAACCCATGTAAATGGAGGATCCAGTGACAATGCTACCGCATTGATTCTCAGCAGAGCTTCTGCAATTTCATATTTCTTTGCCATAGTAAGCTTCCAACTCCTTTACGTCGATATCGTACTGTTCCAGTTTCTTGTACAGGTTACTGCGGGGTGTTTCCATGATTTCGGCTGTTCTTGAGATGTTAAATCCATTCTGTTTCAGTTTTTCGATGATAAACAGCCGCTCAATCCGATCCCTGAATTCCTTCAGGGAGTTAATTTTGAAAAAATCAGTTTCCGAGGGACTGGGCGGAGCGGGAAGGTCCGCCTTCTCCTGAAAATCTTCCCCTGGAATATCAAACCGATTGTCCAGTATCATCTTTACATCTTCCATGGAAATAGTCGATTTCTGGGAAATAACCACAATCCGCTCCACCAGGTTTTTCAACTCACGTACATTTCCCGGATAATCCCGTTCTGCGAGCAGGGTTTTGGCGTCGTCTGTAAACTGCGCCTGTTTCAGCCCGTTTTCCTTTCCGGAAATTGTGGCAAAGTGATCCGCCATCAATGGAATATCAGATTTGCGTTCCGAAAGAGACGGCATTCTCAGTTCAATTACATTGAGTCGGTAAAACAGGTCTTCCCGGAACCGATTTTCTTCAATTTCCTGTGCAAGGTTCTTATTTGTGGCGGAAATGATGCGCACATTCACGCTGATAGGCGTGTTGCTGCCGATGGGAATAATGATTTTTTCCTGGATGGCACGGAGCACTTTGGCCTGGGTTTTCAGGCTCATATCGCCGATTTCATCCAGAAAGAGAGTACCGCCGTCTGCTGCAACGAACTTTCCGGTCTTGTCTGCAATGGCGCCGGTAAACGAACCCTTCATATGCCCGAAAAGCTCACTTTCTATCAGCTCATCCGGGATAGCGGCGCAATTTACCTCCACAAAGTTCTTTTTTCGCTTACTGTATTCATGGATGTATCGGGCGACAACTTCTTTCCCTGTGCCGGTGTCACCGGTTATTAGAACAGGGGCAGTGGTCGGGGCGATTCGCTCCGCCACCCTCAGACATTGGATGAACGCGGGATCCCGCCCGATAATCTCATTCCGGCTACCGGGTTCAGTCGGCTCCTGTTCGGCTGTAGTTTTCACCGCATTCTGAACGGCGATGAGCAGGCCGTTTCGGGACAGGGGTTTTTCCAGAAAATCAAAAGCCCCGAGCCGTACCGCTTCCACCGCCGTTTTTATGTCTCCATGCCCTGAAATAATAATCACCGGCTTTTTAAACCCTTTCTGGCGCAGCTCATGGAGCGTATCCATCCCATCCATAATGGGCATTTTCACGTCCAGAATCACCAGATCCGGTTTCTCGTTCACTGCAGTTTTCACTGCCTCATAACCCCGGTAGGCTTTCAGAATTGCATACCCCTCCAGCGTCAGAATATTGGCAATGGCTTCCACGATATCCTTTTCATCATCTACAATCAGAATCCGTTTACTCATGGCAATCATTTTATCACACCGGAGGTGTTCCGTGTCCCATGTTCTGACCGGGAAGGGAAAGAGACCGGACTCACCGCAGAGGTCGCAGGGGGGGTGGAGCGAAGGGGAGCAGAGCAGAGCAGAGCAGAATTTAACACAAAAGCACGGAAGCACAAAGGCCAGAAAAGAAGGGAAAAGAAGTGATGAGTGACAAAAAACGGGGACGGCCAACTCCCTGATTTTTCTTCATTTAACATTTAACACTTATCATTTAACATTCGGCGCAAAGCGCCGCAGGCCAACTCCCTGATTTTAGAACCCATCACCCATCACCCATCACTTCTTTTCTTACAGTTTTTCTGTGACAGCTTTTGCTACTTCCAGTGAGGTGTTGCTACCACCCATGTCGTAGGTGCGGACCTTCTCTTCCCGGATGACTTCAGAGATGGCACTTTCCAGACGGGATGCCATATCGGTTTCTTTCAGATAGTCCAGCATCAGTTTGACGGAGAGAAGCATGGCCATTGAATTAACCTTATACTGGCCTGCGTACTTGGGTGCGGACCCGTGGGTCGGTTCGAACACTGCATAGTTGTCCCCGGTGCTGGCGGATGAGGCAAAGCCGAGACCGCCCACAAGCTGGGCAGACAAATCGGAGATAATATCTCCGAACAGATTTTCCGCTACCAACACCCCGTAATTCTGCGGGTTTTTCACCAGCCACATGCACATGGCGTCAATGTTTGTTTCCCAGAGTTCAATGCCGGGATATTCCGCTGCAACAGCCCTGGCGCTCCGGGTCATCATCCCGCCTGTTTCTCTCAGTACGTTGGGTTTTTCCACCAATGTTACGGATTTTTTCCCGGCAGTTTTTGCATACTCAAAGGCCGCGCGAATGATTCGATCCGCACCCTTTTTCGTAATGATGCGTGTGGAAATGGCAATTTCATTGTCCGGCACGTTCATAAACCGCTTCATTTTCGGATTGTGAGCGGCCATTACCTGCTTTAATTCAGTATCCACAGGATGAAACTCTACTCCGGCGTACATGCCTTCGGTGTTTTCCCGGAATATAATCAGGTCAATATCATCTCTGTAGTTCAGCGGATTGCCGGAAAAGGCCTTGCAGGGCCGCATGTTCACGTACAGATCAAATTCTTGACGCAGCCGCACAATGGGAGAGAAATAGACCAATCCCTTGTCCCGGAGGGCAGGGGCCAGTTCCTTTGCCGCTTCGTCCTTGGGTTTGGACGTAATGGCGCCAAAGAGAGCACAGTCGGTCTTTTTCATCATCTCAATGGTTCGGTCGGGCAGGGGATTTCCTTCTGTTTTCCAGAATTCCCAGCCGATATCTCCGTGGATATATTCGGCATCCAGTTTCAATGCATCCAGCACGATCCGTGCCGCTTCCATGACATCGTTCCCCACCCCATCGCCCGGCATCCAAGCAATCTTGTATCTGGACATTTCTCCTCCTCCAATAACAGCTTCCCGGTCATTGTATAGGAAGAATACGGGAAATCAACCCCCCGGATGAGTAGGGGGTAGGAGTAGGGGGAAGAGGGGGAACAGAATTCGCTTTATCTTTGCCCCTACTCCAACTGTATCTTATTTCTCCAGAGTCAGCACTTTGTACATGGGATCCCAGGGGGGCAGCAGGGTAGCTCTTTGCTTGAAGATTTTAAGTACATCTTTGGGGACAAATTCTTTCTTCACGACGACCACCTGGATATAATAATCAAACCACTTGTCCGCCATGTAATAAAAACCGCTATGGCCGAACTTCTTTCCCCATGAGTTTTCCACCAGCCATTTCACCGGTTGCTTGCCGTTCATATCCACCCCGGTAAACACCATCGCGTGGGTGGGGGTATCGCTGTAAGTTTCGAACATCTGTTTACGGGTTAAGGTAAAATCCATACCGTAAAGGGAAGAAAAATCATAGATTCCCGGCGCCATAATACCCTTCTTTCTGGAGGATTCCTTGCCAACGTCGCAGCCGAACCACACCGGCGTATCTGCCAGCACGCTCTTTAATGCCACCTGTCGCAATATGTCAATGCCGACATTGGCGAATGTCAGGTTGGGCCGATCGTACACGGACTTGTCCAGGTCAATCTGGTAGAGCTTACCGAATTCCTTTGTCGGGATGGATTCCAGCGTCATGTAATCGTCAAGGGGTGCCCCGATAACTTCATTGTAAAACTGTACAGGGGTCCAGGTTTTGTACGGGGTGAGTTTCTTGTCCTTATCTTTGAACCGCCACTGGAATGATTTTGGCGGGATGCCGAAGTTAACCGCAAGGATCCGATACACATCTTTCAATGCCTGCATTTTCAGTGCAGCCTGCTTTTCCACTTCATTTTCGGTGCGGATCTTCAAGGCATATTCTTTTAACTTGAAATCCAGGGTGCGGTTAATAGTGCCGGAATGGGAAGAAGCATAGGTTTCCGGCATGACATCTTTGGGTACGATGCCATATTTCTTCGCCAGTTCAGCAAGATTTACCCAGTATCCACCATCCGGGGTCGTGTGGTTCATCAGGAATTCTATGTAACGGTTGTCCATGGGCAGGGAGCGGGTTTTCATGACCGCTTCCAGAAACATGTTTGCCTTTTCAAGTTTATCGTAGAAAAAGATGTAATTCTGTGAGAATTTAATATCCTTAATCCCAAGTTTCTTTGCGGCAATGGGGCGGAGAATGTTGAGCCCCGCGAACATCCAGCACCGTCCGGTGCGTTCCTGGTTCGTGATGGACATGTCCTTGATACGGTGGGAAAAATTATCATCTATACTGTTGATCAGGTTCCGGTTCAATGTCAATTTGGCAGCATCGGCATCTGCCAGTGCATTTCGTGCGAAGGTCAGGTGACTATCCATTTTCAAGGATTGAGATAGCTCAGTGAGCATTTCAGGTGTCAGCCCGGTAGGCCGGGGTTTTTTCGCTATCGCCGGGGCGACCGTGAGGGCCACGGCAACAATAACAATGGTAAGTCTGGAAAAATATTTCATAAACTCCTCCTTAAATGTTTATTCACCTGTATTGTAACGCGAACCGAAATGTAAATGTTGCACAAATGGCGGAAATGATACAATGCGGGACAGACAGAGATTAACAGGAGGATAAAATGCGGTTGCTTTCATGGAATGTAAACGGGATTCGAGCGGTGCATAAAAAGGGTTTTGTGGATTGGCTGAAGGCTGAAAATCCGGATATTCTGTGTCTTCAGGAAACCAAGGCGCAGCCGGAACAGATTCCAGCAGACATCTCAGAATTGACAGACTGGCACCAGTACTGGCGCTCAGCGGAGCGGAAAGGATACAGTGGAGTCGGGTTGTTGACAAAGGTGAAACCAAAGGAAGTCCGGTTCGGATTGGGTGTGCCGGAATTTGATACCGAAGGACGCACCATAATTGCGTTTTACGAGGATTTTGTGTTGTTCAATATCTATTTCCCCAACGGCCAGCAATCTCCTGAGCGGCTGGACTTCAAAATGCGGTTCTATGATGCTTTTCTTGAGCTTGCGGACAAGCTGAAAGGGGAAGGGTACAATATTGTAATTTGCGGCGATGTGAATACCGCCCATACCGAGATTGACTTGGCCCGGCCCAAAGCCAACGAAAAAACATCGGGATTTTTGCCGGAAGAACGAGAATGGATGGACAAACTTTTTTCCCACGGTTATCTCGATACCCTACGGCTTTTCACCGATGAAGGGGAGAAATACTCCTGGTGGAGCTACCGCGCCCAGGCCAGAGAGCGGAATGTGGGATGGCGGATTGATTACTTTTTCGTGTCGGAAAACATGAAAAGCCGGGTAAAAGATGGTTTCATTCTCCCTGATGTCACCGGCTCCGACCACTGTCCGGTAGGGATAGAGATGGTATGAGCGGTCAGTGGGGCCACGTGGATAGTAAATGGATGCTGTATGGTTCGGAAAAGACTGGGGAAACGGGGAAAGCATGAATTTGATTTTTTCCGGTCTTTCACACACATGCACATTCACTCGCACTGTCCGGAGGGCCGGATGAAGATTGTATCGGGAGCGCAAACCGGTGTGGACAGGGCCGCACTGGATGCCGCCATGGAACATGGCGTCGAAGCAGGCGGCTGGTGCCCCAGAGGCAGGATTGCGGAAGACGGTATTATCCCGGATAAATATCCGGTACTTGAACTTCCGGGAGCCGGTTACATACAGCGCACAAGGAAAAACGTGAAAGACAGTGATGGGACAGCCATTATCTATTTTGGGAAGCCGTCCGGGGGCACGGAACAGACACTGGTTTTCTGCATTCGGGGAAAGAAGCCCTATGTGCTGATTGACGCCGAAGTCTTCAAGCTTGAGCAGGCCGCAAATAAAATCAAGGATTTTGTGGAACGAAACGCTATCTTTGTTTTGAACGTAGCTGGGCCCCGTGCAAGCAAAGAACCCAGGGCATACGGCTACACAAAAGAAGTTCTGCTCTGCCTGTTCAAATATGTACACTGATTCCCGATTTTTCTTCCCACTCCCAGTGACAATAAAAATCTGACCCCTTAGACTGATTTTATAAGCAAATCGAGTAATCAGACGAGGAAATGGAGATTTCTTGTATAATAAGAAGTAATCTGTGAAAGGCAGGAGGCCATTTAACATGAAATATCAAAAGTTTTTTGATGAAATTGAAAGTGTTGTCTTAAAAGATGAATTGGCAAAATTCCTTGGGGTTAATGAGGATGGAATTATTGAAATTACATATCTGGATATCGTAAAAGTAGCCGGGCACAGTTGCGCAACAGTAGGCGGAGCTTACTTGATGGCGTTGAAAGGCCTTAAGGCCTTATACGCAGATGAAATACCCCAAAGAGGAGAAATAAAGGTCGAAATTAAAAAATTGCCCACCGAAGGCAATGCGGGTGTTGTTGGCTGTGTGCTTTCAAATATTACAGGCGCAACTACGGATTATGGATTCGGCGGATTTCCAGGCGGTAAATTCAATAGAAGAGACCTCTTGTTTTACAATGCTCCAATTGAAACAGATGTTCGCTTTACACGCCTGGATACCGGAAAACAGGTCGGTATCAATTATCATCCCGGAAAAGCGGTAAATCCCGGGCCGATATTGATGAGCGCGATAGGCCCGGATGCCACAGCGGAAAACAAAAAAGCATTCCCGAAACGCTTTCAGGAAATGGTAAATACCCTGTTTGAAAAAAGGAATACCGTAATAGAAGTAATTGAAGAGTAAGGTTTTTTGTTTTACAGGAGATTACCATTATCCATTACTCTCGGAGTGGGCGTTGTGCCTCGGAAAAAAGAGTTGGCCATGAATTGTCAATAGCTGTTTCCTTTTCTTTTTCCGAACCTGCATCCATTACTTACCACTTCTTTACAATACTCGACCTTGTTCCTCCTCAAACTTATTTCATAAGTTGACAGGGGTGGTAGAATAAAATCAGAAGATGAGAGGTGAGAGATGAAACGCATGTGGGCAATTTTGATAATTTTTCTATCGGTTTTTGTGATGGCGAAGCCGATTTCCATTGCGGTCTCGGTATTTCCCATCGCCAACATTGTGGCACAGGTTGCCGGGGCAGAGGGGAAAGTGGAGATGGTAATTCCTCCATTTGCAAACCCCCATCATTTTTCCCCCACACCCTCAACTGCAGTGAACCTGCAGAATGCAGATGTGTTTTTCGGTGTCACCCCGGAATTTGACGGCTGGATTCGAAAGTTTTTGCCGAAAACCACGAAGGTGGTGTTTCTGAAAGACCCGGATCAGTCCAATGAGCATATCTGGCTCTATACAGAAGGAGGGGAAAGGATTGCCCGGAAAGTCGCAGTGGCCCTTTCGATAGCGCGGCCGGGAAAGGTCGGTGTTTTTCAGGAGAACTTGGACAAGTTTCTGAAAAGCATGGATCAAACCGACAAAGAACTGGCAACGATGTTGGCGCCGGTTCATGGGGCCACATTTATCCAATACCATCCTGCATGGAACAATTTTGCAGCGAGGTATGGGTTAAAGATTCTGGCTACAATTTCAAACGGCCATGGAAAGGAGTTATCTCCACGGGAATTGATGGGGTTAATCCAAAAGGCCCGGGCTGGCCATGTTCGGGTGGTGGTGATGGGACTTCACAAAGAAAGCCGAACGGCGGAGACACTGATTCTGGAAATTTATGGCCGCGAACTCCGTCTGGATGCCCTTGGCAATCCGAAGAATCCTGAGCGAAACACATACCAGAAGCTCTTGATGTTCAACGGAAAACAACTGGCTGAGGCGCTCCATGAGTGAGCCGAGGATTAATGTACGGGATCTCACTGTACGCTATGGAACGAAAATAGCCCTGGATCGGGTAACGCTGGATGTGATGCCGGGGGAGATGGTCTCCATTGTGGGCCCCAACGGCGGTGGGAAGACAACACTCTTGAAAGTGATCCTGGGAATGAAGGCGTTTGATGAGGGAACGGTTCAGATCCTTGGCGGAAAGCCGGGGCATGTGGCACCCGGAGAGGTCGGTTATTTGCCGCAGATTAACCAGCATCTCCGGGACTTCCCGATTCATTCACTGGATCTCGTGTTGATGGGCCGGTTTCCACGGCTGGGTCTGTTGAAACGGCCTGGACCGAAAGACAGAGAATTGGCGGCAGCTTGTCTTGATATTGTCGGGATGTCAGATTTCTCGGATGTTCCGGTACAGGCACTATCCGGTGGACAGTTACAGCGGGTTTTTATTGCCAGGGCACTGGCAATGGAGCCGAAAGTATTGATTTTGGATGAACCTTCCACCGGCCTGGACGCGGTATCACAGGAAGACTTTTACGTCACGTTGCGGCGCCTTCGGGACAAGCAGGGGATTTCCATTTTGATGGTTTCCCACGATATCGGCGTTGTATCCAATTATGTAGACAAGATTGCCTGTCTGAACCGCCGCATTCATTACCACGGGCCAGTCGGGGAGGAGATTCCGGAAAAGGTGATTCAGGAAGTGTTCGGCCGGAACATCCAGATTCTTGTACACAATAAAAATTGCGTGACCTGCAGAGAGGGGCACTCCCATGAGTGAAATGCTAAGCTTCGGATTCATTCAGCACGCATTGATGGGCGGTTTGATTATCTCGGTTGTATTCGGTTTCGTGTCGTTTTTCATTGTGGAACAGCGGCTGTCATTTCTGACAGTGGGAATTGCCCATGCCGCTTTCGGCGGCGTTGCCCTGGGAATCCTGCTCGGGCTGTCGCCATACCTGACCACGGTTGCTTTCTGTTTGGCAGTGGCATTGCTGATTCTGAAGCAGGTGCGGGAAAACCGGGCAGATTACGATATGGTAACCGGCATTTTCTTTGCTGCCACCATGGCGTTGGGAATTATTTTTCTTTCTATCAGCAAAGCCTATACCTTTGATATTGTGGGATATCTCTTTGGGAGTATTCTCGGTATTGGTAAGCAGGACCTGATCATTATTTGCATTACGGCACCGTTAGTTGCCCTGTTCTTTTTTCTCTTTTTCAAGGAACTGGTGGCAATGACCTTTGACAGGGAAGTAGCAATCAGTGCCGGAATCCCGGTTAAGGGGCTGGAGGCCTGGATGATTGCGGCAATCGCGCTTTTAATTGTTATCAGCATTAAGATTATCGGGATTATTCTGGTGACGGCATTTCTCGTGTTACCTGCCAGTTTTTCCCTGAAATACTGCCGAAGCTATCGCTGTGTTATCGGGATGGGGATTCTGTTCAGTGTCGTGATTTTTCTTGTCGGTTTCTTTTTGTCCTATCGCTTTGATCTGCCGACCGGTGCTACCATCGTGACCCTTGGGACAGCAACCTACCTTCTTCCCTTTGGGAAGCAGGAGTAGGCGTAAGGGGTAGGGGTAGGAGTCAGAAATGAAGATTGCGCCTTTGGCGCCCTGATAAGTCCATTCAAACTGCCAGTACTTTTATCTTCTTGTCCACCACTCCGAACCCCAACTCCTACTCAGCGAAGCATTCGGCACCCGGACGTTGGGTGCGCTCGTCCCTCAATTCGATTCAGAAACCGAATTGAAAAACCATCAGACACAAAAATAGAAGAGAACTTCGGAAATAGAGTGAAACGGGTACAGGCCCCGGGGTTGCCAATCACCGTTTCGTTCTGTTCCCTGTTTCCTTTCTCTTTCCCGTGATTTTCAATTTGAGTTATCGGAAGAAGGGTTTTGTTTTGCTTTGGAGGCCGTTTCAGACTGAAGGAACAAGCGGTTACCGAAGGGATGAATGAGGTAAAGTCCGAATGCCAGGGACAATACAGTGGACGGGGTAACGAGTATGCCCATGATCACAATAGCAATGGCCACCATGACGGTGGAGGATGCCTTGCTTTTCAGATCCACATCCTTGAAACTCCTGTACCGTGCCCGGGATACCATCATCAGTGCCGTGAATACAACCAGGGCAAAGACGAGGTAGGAAAAGAACGGCATATTGACCCCGTGGGGGAAACGCAGCACCATGGCAGCAATCATGGCTGCCCCCGCCGGTATGGGAAGGCCGACAAAGTAGCGGCTGGAAACTTTTCCTTTCTGGATGTTGAACCGGGCAAGGCGAAGGGCGCCACAGGTTAAAAAGAGAAATGCGGCAGCCCAGCCGAGACGACGGATGATGGGAAAGGCGTTGAGGTCAGTGCCGGTAAATGCCCAGTGATACACAAGAAAGGCGGGGGCGACACCGAAAGATACCACATCCACAATAGAATCCAGTTCTGCACCGAAATGCGATTCGGTTCCGGTTAGCCGCGCAATCCGTCCATCCAGCATGTCCATGAGGCCGGCAATAAATATCATGATTCCGGCCATGCGGTACTCTCCCCGTTGGGCCAGCACCATACAGGAAAAGCCGAAGAATAGATTGGAAACTGTAAACAGGCTGGGGATAATAAATACCCCCTTTTTCAATTCAAGTTTTTTCAATTTTTACTCATTTATTCAACCGGTTCCGGTTGCAGGAGAATCGCCTTCAGGCCTCCTGTTGGTGTACATAATCCACGATCATGGAGTACATTTTGTCTTTCAGATTTAGTTTCTGTTTCTTGATTGTGGCAACGCTCAGTTGCTCTTCGTCTGTCAGTTTGCCCTTTTTCAGGAGCTGCTGAAGCTGCATGTCGTAGTTGGCATGTTTGTCTTTGAGGGTTTTAAATTCCTGGTTTTCCCTGTAAAGCAACTCCTTGGCCCGGGTCTCTGTCAGCTGTGTCATCTAAACCTCCAATAAAAGCTTTATATCTAAAATATACACGGAACCATGTCCTTGTCAAACCATTTTGCAGCTGATAAACGAAAGATGAAATTTTTCATCGCATCCTACTCATCCCACTTCAAATCACGGACAGTCAAAACCGGTTCCAGCAATGGATGAACCGGCCGGATCCGAAATCGGATCCCAAATTTACCGGTTTTGTCCAGTAGAAGATCGCCAGTAAATTCATGGAGTTCACTGTCTTTCTGCCTGCCGTTGTGCAAAACTGCAGTTTCCACAAACTCAAAATCCCCTGAAGCGTTCACTTTCCCGAAGTAGGCCTCCACCTGGAGGTCTTCCGGGTTCAGACCCCCTAAGTTTACCACCACCCGGGTCTGGATTGGTACGCCAATTGGGTTTTCCTGCCCGGCGGGAAATTCGGTGCTGACAATTTTCACCTTATCCCAGCACGCGGCCACATTTATGCGCCACTGGTTCAGAAGTTTCAGGGGTTCGTGGTTATTTTCCTGAAAAGCACCATATTTCTCGGCAGCCGGTAAATAAAAATCTTTCATGTAGTCTTCCACCATGCGATGCGTGTTGAAGAAGGAGCAGACTGTGGTGAGGTTGTTTTTCATTCGGGCAATCCACTCCCTTGGCAGGTTGTCTGAGGTGCGTTTGTAAAAAGTGGGGATGACTTCGTTTTCCAGCAGATCCAGTATGGCCCTGGATTCCACTTCGTCCTGGTACTCGATGTCATCGTATTCTTCACCGGCGCCGATGGCCCAACCGTTGATGCCATTATAGGCTTCGCACCACCAGCCGTCCAGGACACTCATATTCAGGGCCCCATTGGCAGCAGCCTTCATGCCGCTGGTCCCGCTGGCTTCCATCGGGCGCCTGGGGTTGTTGAGCCAGACGTCCACGCCTTGAACCAGATAGCGGGCCATGTTAATGTCATAATCTTCCAGAAAAACCACACGCCGGAGGAAACGTTTGTCTTTTGTGAAGTGAACAATTCGTTTAATAATGTCTTTCCCCGCCATGTCCCGTGGGTGGGCTTTTCCGGCAAAAATCAGTTGTACGGGACGCTTTGGATTATTCAAGATGTCGGCAAGACGGTCCAGATCACTGAAAATCAAGTCCCCTCTCTTGTAAGTGGCAAAACGTCTGGCAAAACCGATGGTCAGTGCTTCCGGGTCCAGAACTTCCCGAGCGTTCTGAATTTCCTGCTGTTTTGCGCCCCGGCGGTTCAGGGATTGAATCAGGCGTTTTCGTGTGAAAGCGACCAGCCGTTCCCGTCGTCGTTCATGGGTTCGCCAGAGCTCTGAGTCAGGGATGCTGGAGACTCTGTCCCATACTTTTTCATTATCCGGGTCTTCCACCCATTTGGGGCCCAGGTAACGAGAATAGAGCATGGACATTTCAATGGAAATCCAGGAGGGGACATGCACGCCATTGGTAATATGCTCGATGGGAACCTCTTCAAGTTCCACTGTGGGGTAGAGATCTTTCCACATTTTTCGGGATACCCTCCCATGAAGTTCACTGACACCGTTGGCAAAGGCACTGTTTTTCAATGCCAGTACTGTCATACAGAATCCCTCGGATTTATCTTCCGGGTGAACCCGGCCAAATCCCAGGAATTCATCAATATTGAATCCGAGATCTTTTGCAAATTGGCCGAGATAGTTTCGTATCAGGTCCGTCGGAAATACATCGTTTCCGGCTGGAACCGGTGTATGGGTGGTGAAAACGGTGGTGGACCGAACCAGAAGGGAGGCTTCTTCCATACTCAATCCCTGACCAAGAAGGTTGCGCAGTCTTTCCAGCATGGCGAAAGCGGAATGCCCCTCGTTCAAGTGGTAAACCGCAGGCTCAATCTTCAGCTCTTCCAGTGCCCGGACACCACCGATGCCAAGAATGATTTCCTGCTTCAGCCGATGCTCAATATCCCCGCCATAGAGTTGATCCGTGATTTTCCGATCCGAATCTGTATTCAGAGAATTGTTCGTGTCAAGGAGGTAAATGCTGACACGTCCCACAGAGAGTTTCCATATCCGGGTGGCAACCTGGCGATCCTTCATGGGGACATAAACGGTTAATGGTTCATTGTCTTCCGGATTTCTCATTAACCGAAGGGGCATGTTATGAAAATCATTTTCAGGATACCGTTCCTGCTGCCAGCCGTCGGAGGTCAGATATTGCCGAAAGTAGCCCTGCTGGTACATCAACCCCATGCCAACCAGCGGGACATTGAGATCGGATGAGGATTTGACGTGATCTCCTGCCAGCACGCCCAGACCGCCGGAATAATTTGGAATAGAATCATTGACACCGAATTCAGCGGAAAAATAGGCAACGCGAAAGTCCTTTTCGACACCGAGAGCAAACTGAAAAAAGCGTCGGTATTCCACATAGCGATGAAACTCATCTGAAACCCTTTTTAAATGGGTCAGGAAGCCGTCATCAGATGCAAGCTCAGCCAGACGGTCCTGCTCAACCCTTCCCAGCAGCAGAACCGGATTGTGATTGCATTTTTCCCACAGGTCACGGTCCAGCCGCATGAACAGCGTGAGCGCCTCCGGGTTCCACGCGTGCCAGAGATTGTATGCCAGTTCCTTCAGGGGAGTCAGTTCTTCCGGCAGATTGGGTACAACATTGAAGACTTGCATTTAACGCCTCCGGGGAGCGCTCAGCGCTCGCCCCATTTCAGTTTTTCTTTCAACACCTCAAAATAATACGTTCCCACAGGCTTGATGAGGCGGACCTTCCGTTCGCTTCGCTTTACCCGTAATCGGTAATTTGAAAAGAAACGGAATCCCAATTGTCCGTCAAAAGTGGCATACACATTTTCGTGGGGGCGGTTCAGTGAAATCTCAATCACGGAGTCGGCATCAAGCACAATGGGCCGGTTGGTCAGGGAATGGGGACAGATCGGCGTAACTGCCAACACGTCGGTGTTTGGAAAGATAATGGCACCCCCGGCGGCCAGAGAGTAGGCAGTGGAGCCTGTGGGTGTGGCGACGATCAGGCCATCCGACTTATATTCCGATGCGAAAGAGCCGTCAATGGTCAGCTTCAGATCCATAATTCGGGCCAGTGCCGCCTTATTCACCACCACGTCGTTGAGAACAGTTTCGCTGACCACGACTTCGTCATCCTGATCCAGAATCTCTCCGTGGAGCATCAGGCGATTGTCATAGGTAAACCGGCCGGCGTTGAGCTGTTCCAATGCGTGCTCAATCCGATCCACCGGTGTTTCTGTGAGGAAACCCAGGTGACCAAGGTTGACACCGAAAATGGGAACTTCCCGCCGGCTCATCATCCGGGCCAGAGACAATAGCGTACCGTCTCCTCCCAGCACAATCACCATGTCCACCGTATCCCGGAACTGTTCTTTGGAAATGCGCTTGAACATCTTATTCAATTCGGTGTCCATCTCCGTTTCCGGCATATCCTGGTACCGCAAAGCGTGATCCAGTCCCCATTTATTCAGGGCCGTGCCGATTGCCCGAAAGGACTGGTTCAGCCTTCTGGTATCCGCTTTCGGCTTGTAAACGACACCGATCCTGTTGAAATCAGCCATTCATTACGACCTTTTCAATTCTGCTTTTCATAGCATTCAGTGTAACATCGCCACTTAATTTTTGCAACCGGAGAAGATACTCCACATTCCCTTTCTGACCGGTGATGGGAGATCGGGCCAACCCGGTTGGAGCCAGCCCCATTTCGGCAGTGAAATTCATCAGTTCCGTCAACACCCGGATGTGCTTATTCCGATCCCGGATAATGCCATTTTTCTCTACTTCATCCCGGCCCACCTCAAATTGCGGCTTGACAAGGATGATGGCATCAAAGGGCAGGGCAGGGTCTGTAATTCCGGGGAATACCGGAATGAGCTTCCTGACAGAAATAAAACTCACATCCATGCAGATAAATGAAACCGTTTCATCCAGGTCTTCGGGTTTCAGATACCTTGCGTTGAAGTTCTCCATCACCACTACTCGCTCATCTTGGCGCAGCCTGTAATCCAGCTGGTTGGTGCCTGCGTCAATGGCAAACACCTTGCCTGCTCCTCTCTGGAGCAAGCAATCAGTAAATCCACCGGTGGACGAACCAAAGTCCGCGCATATCCGTCCGCTTACATCAATGCAAAACTCATCCAGCGCATGCCGGAGTTTCAGTCCGCCCCGGCCCACGAAGGGGTGGAGCTTTTCCTTCAGGTGCAGCGCGATGGTTTCCGGCAGCAGTTCCCCTGGTTTTTCAACCCGTTTGTTGTCGGTGTGAACCAATCCTGCCATGATGCTTCGACGGGCTTCCTCCCTAGAACGGGTCAGCCCCTGTTTCACCACAAGAATATCCGCCCGCTTTTTCCCTGTCTTTGCCATTTTCTCTCTCTAAAAAAACTGGGGCATTTGAGAGCCCGGTTGCATTATCTCACATTTTGTTTTTCTTTATGCATGGTAGTAGTAAGACTGGAAAAAGAAGAAAAAGCAGGGAAACCCGGAAGGGAGCCCCTGCTTATCTTTTTTCTTTACTTAACCTCAACCTTATCTCTACTTTTCCCCTACCTCAACAGACTCCTTGCAATGACCATGCGTTGGACCTCGGATGTGCCTTCGTAGATGGTGGTAACTCTGGCATCCCGGTAGAGACGCTCAATTTTATATTCCTTGGAATAGCCGTATCCGCCGTGGATTTGAAGCCCTTCATAGGTGCAGAAAATTGCAGTTTCAGAGGCAAACAGTTTGGCGGCGGATGAAAGGCGGGTATCCGGTGTTCCTTTCCCATCCAACCATCCGGCTTTCATAATCAGCAATTCCGCTACTTCAATCTTTGTGGCCATATCTGCCAGCTTGAATTGAATTGCCTGATTGGCTGTCAGCGGTTTTCCGAACTGATGCCGTTCCCTGGCGTAGCGTACGGCTTCAGCCAGTGCACCCCTGGCAATGCCCAGTGCCTGGGCGCCGATGCCGATTCTGGAATGGTCCAGGGTCCGAAGGGCGATTTTCAATCCCATCCCTTCTTTTCCCAGCAGGTTTTCCGCCGGTACTTCCAGGTCTTCTATGGTGATCATGCAGGTTTTCGATGCCCGTATCCCCATCTTATCCTCCGGCTTATTGACAATGAAGCCGGGGGAATCCGCGTCAACAATGAAAGCGGACAAGCCCTTGTGTCCCAGCGATGGGTCCGTAACGGCAATCATTACAAAATACTTGCCCACCGATGCATTGGTGATCCATGCCTTGGAGCCATTGAGGATGTACTTGTCACCTTTTCTTACCGCCTTGGTTTTTAAACCGGCAGCATCTGACCCCGCCCCGGGCTCGGTGAGACAGAACCCACCGATGACTTCACCGGCTGCCAGCTGGGGCAGAAATTTATGTTTCTGTTCCTCAGTTCCGAAATTGTAAATTGGGGCACAGCAGACCGAGTTGTTGACACTCATGGTTACGGCCACTGAGGGGTCTTCCCTTGCAAGTTCTTCTACTGCAATGAGATAAGAAATCACATCTGCGCCTGCTCCACCGTATTCTTCCGGGATAAAAGCACCCATAAGCCCCAGTTCTCCCAGTTTAGCGATTGCTTCAGCAGGGAATTCGGCGTTTTTGTCCCGTTCCGCCGCACCGGGAGCCAGCTCATTGACGGCAAAATCCCGAACCATTTTACGGAACAGGCCGTGTTCTTCTTCAAATTGGAAATTCATAAATTTAATACTCTTTCAGCAATGAAGCCGCAATAACAATCCGCTGGATTTCGGAAGTGCCTTCATAGATTTCAAGAATTTTGGCATCCCTGAAGAACCGTTCCATTGGGTATTCCTTCATGTAGCCGTAACCGCCAAAGATCTGCACGCCCTTGGTGGCAGCCTTCATGGCGGTTTCTGCGGCGAACACCTTGGCCATGCTGGTGATTTTATTACAACGGCCCCCCTGCTGTTTGCAGTCGGCGCCCTTGTAGGTCAAAAGGCGGGCTGCTTCAATCTCGGTGGCCATGTCCGCAAGGAACCACTGAATCGCCTGATTGGCGGCAATTGGTTTTCCGAACTGAACCCGTTCTTTGGCGTATTTCACCGATTCATCCAACGCGGCCTGCGCCACGCCGACACCCTGTGCCGCAATCCCGATCCGGGCCCCGTCCAGGGTCGCCAGTGCGATCTTATATCCCTGGCCTTCTTCTCCCAGGAGGTTTTCCACCGGAACCTTCATATCTTCAAAATACAATTCTGCCGTGCCGCTGGCATTGATGCCCAGCTTGTCTTCCACCGTGCCAATGTTGTATCCCTCAAAATCCTTTTCCACAATAAAGGTGGAAATGCCATGGTGTCCGGCTTCCTTGTCGGTAACAGCAAACATGATGCAGACGTCTGCGTGGGTAGCACAGGTGATAAAAATCTTGGTTCCGTTAATGATGTAGTGGTCACCATTTTTCACTGCGGTGGTTTTGGTAGCACCGGCATCGGAACCGGCGCCAGGTTCTGTCAGCGCGAAACAGCCCAGTTTTTCGCCCATTGCCAAGGGTTTCACATATTTTTCCTTCTGGGCTTCTGTTCCAAATTTCATTAACGGGTCACAGACCAGAGAATTATTCACGGAGAGAATTACACCGGTGGAGGCGCAGGTCCGGGAGATTTCTTCCATCATAATGGCATAGGACAGATAGTCCATCCCTGCGCCGCCCCATTTCTCAGGAACCGTCACACCCATGAACCCCAGTTCGGCACATTCTTTCAGCAGGTCCACCGGAAACTCATGGGTCCGGTCCCGTTCTGCAGCCCCCGGTTTCACCCGGTTATCTGCAAACTTGTGTGCCATTTCCTTCATCATCTGCTGTTCTTCGGTCAATTGAAAATCCATATTTCACCTTCCTTAAAAGTATTGCCGTTGAGTCCCGCTTAATTGTACCAGAAAATACACTGACGGGAGGCAGTAAATCAATGCGGCTTTACCGCCGTGGACAGTGAAAAGTGGATGTTGGATGGTTGGGAAAGATGGGGATGGCAAACTCCCTGATTTTTCTGCCTCCTACTCCTACCCCAACTCATCCTAAATGGTGGAGGGTCCGGGAAAAGAAAATGTAAGTGCAGGACAAAAATGAGAAGAGGACTGTTCTGTCTGTTCTTTTCTGTAGCCGGCCACTATCCACTTTTCACCATTCACGGCCCGAAGGGCAAGTTTTTTCTTGACAGGTGTACCCGGTACGGTGTAGAGTCTCTTTCATTACTTTTTGAAGGAGGTCGCCATGAAAAAAATCGTACTCAAGTCCACACGGCTGATCGAGGTTGCCTCCTGGGTTTGGCGAAGCTGACCATCGTTTTTCTCTTCCTTTAGACAATTCAGAAATTTTAACCGTCGAAACGGTTACTGATTTTTAACACAAACAAATTCTGCCAGTGCGCGGATTTTTGAAGGAGAATGCTATGTCGATTTCTACACAAACTCAGGAACTTACTGGTTTTTTTGGCTCTTTTGGCGGCAGTTACGTACCGGAACCCTTGGTTCCCATTCTGGCCGAACTGACCGAAGCCTATGAGACAATTGTGCCATCCGAATCTTTTCAGCTGGATTTCGCCTATTTTATGAAGCAGTATGCCGGGCGTCCGTCGCCGTTGTATTTTGCCGAACGGCTGACTCGTCATGCCGGCGGCGCGAAAATCTATCTGAAGCGGGAAGACCTGAACCACACCGGTGCCCATAAGATTAACCATACTATCGGCGAAGGCCTGCTGGCCCGTGCAATGGGTAAGAAGAAACTCATTGCGGAAACCGGTGCCGGCCAGCATGGGGTGGCGACTGCGACAGTTGCGGCCCTCTTCGGCTTTGATTGTGACGTGTACATGGGTGCGGTAGATATGGAAAAGCAGGCGCCCAATGTGCTTAGGATGAAACTTCTCGGTGCCAACGTGATTCCGGTGACAGAAGGTGCCGCCACCCTGAAAGAAGCGGTAGATTCCGCATTGATGGCTTTTGTACAGGATTTCGAGAACGTTTTTTATGCCCTGGGTTCCGCCGTCGGCCCTCATCCCTATCCCTCCATGATTCGAGATTTTCAAAAAATAGTCGGCATTGAAGCAAAGCGCCAGATTCTGGAACAGGAAGAACGTCTGCCGGACTATCTGGTGGCCTGTGTCGGGGGCGGCAGTAACGCAATCGGCCTGTTTCATAATTTCCTGGATGATGCAGATGTGAAAATCGTAGGGGTGGAACCTTCGGGGAAGAGCCTGAAACTCGGTGACCATGCAGCGTCATTGACCTTCGGCGAGGAAGGCATTATGCACGGATTCAATTCCATTATGCTGAAAGACGAAAACGGTGAGCCTGCCCCGGTGTACTCCATTGCTTCAGGGCTGGACTACCCCTCGGTGGGGCCTCAGCACGCATATCTGAAACAGATTGGCCGGGCTACTTATAAGATGGCATCGGACAGGGAAGCACTGGACGCGTTCCAGCTTCTTTCCCGGCTGGAAGGTATTATCCCCGCCATTGAATCCGCACACGCGGTGGCGTACGCTCTGAAACTGGCAGCGGAATTGCCTTCGGACAAAGTAATTCTCGTCAACCTTTCCGGTCGTGGAGACAAGGATATGGAGAGCTTGGCACCCTATCTCGGATAAATTGCAGCGGAACACTTATTCATTTACCCTTGCCTGGATTACGCAGGGGCAATTAAATTACAGGAGAATTGTATGTTTTCGATTAAAGGATTCTTTTATCTTTTATTTGTTGTGGTTGCGGTTGCATCCGTTGCAGGGACAGGCGGCGAATACGTCAACGGCGTGGAGGGAATCAAAGCCGGTTCCGTTCCGCCGCCGGGTCTGTACACCCGCAATTACGTTGTGTTTTACTCTGCCGACAGTCTGGCAGGACCGGATGGCGGTAAGCTCCCGGTAGGGTTCAACGCAGACGTGTCCGCAGTGGTGAGCCGGTTGATTTTCATTACAAAATACAAATTTATGGGGGCAGACTACGGTTTTGATATTACCTTGCCGCTGGTTCGCACTTCTCTCAGTATTGACGCGATGGCGCTGGATGAAACCCGAACGGGGTTCGGGAATATTCTCATTGAACCCATTATTTTAAGCTGGCATTTCAAGCGGGCTGACCTGTCCGCCGCAGTCGGAGTTTTCTTTAAAACCGGCAATTTTTCGGCACAGCATCCGGCATCACCGGGGAAAGACTATGCCACCACCATGTTTACCCTGGGTGGAACCATTTACCTCGACGAGAGTCGAAAAACCACTCTTTCCATACTCAGCCGGTACGAAACCCATGGCACCAGTGGCGCCACCCGCATATCACCGGGAAATGATTTTCACTTTGAATTCGGCCTTGGCCATACCTTTGGCCGGTTCACAGATGTGGGAATTGCCGGCTACGGTGCATGGCAGGTGGATGCGGATTCCGGAGCGATTTCCGGTAGGGGTGTCCGGGACCGGGTGATGGCCATTGGCCCGGAAATCAGCACCGTACTGCCAAAGGCCGGTCTGCTGCTTTCGATACGTGTGCTGAAGGAGTTCAACGCCATTGATCGCTCCGAAGGCTGGATCGCCGTCACGACATTGACCCACCGGTTCTGAAGGGACAAGGATTAGACAAGGAGGAACCAGATTGAGTAAATAAAGAAGTGATGCGTGGAGTGATGGGTTCAGAAATCCAAAGAATTGACTATGCACCGTTCATAGCCAACTCAGTACTGCTTCTAGCACCTGACACCTTGCATCTATCATTTAACATCCGGCGCAACGCGCCGCTTGTGCCCACGCCCACTCTGGAGCCAAGTTTGAGTGGAAGGCAAGACCGAGGTTGAGTGCCGGAGAAGATTTAGAATAGATGAAAAAGGTGATTCTTTTTCTTTTTTGGCACTCTTCTTTCTTCATTCAACACGTAAGATTCATCACTCAACATTCGGCGCAGAGCGCCGTTGCCGCCACTAAAACAAGAGAGAGAGGCAGGAAATGCCGCCGTCCATTTTTTGGAACTCAGACAGTTCGACTTCGAGAATGGAAAAACCGTTTTCAGTCAGCATGGTTGAAACGGCGGGGAATCCTGCAGGGAGAATAACATTATTGTTGACGCGACGGCAGTTGCAGGCGTAGGTGTTTTCCGGTGAAACCACGAGGCGGTTTAACCCGGAAATCTCCGGCCTGTCCTGAAATCGGTCCAGTACCACAATGTCATTTTCCCCCACAACGCCCATGAAGGTTTTGAGATGAAGGCCTGTGCCCACAGGAATCATAAATGCATGGTATCCTTCCCGCTCTACTATGGATTTCAATTGTTTTGCGCCTTCGCCATTGGTTCTCTCAGATAGTCCGATAAAAAAGGTGGAGCCCACTTCCATTACGTCACCGCCGTCCAGAGTCCCCGGCGAGGTGATTTGCTCCATTCTTTCGAAAAAATTCTCCAACACAGGGGTAATCAGTGCGGCTTCCCCGGCCCGGCTGGGATTGCCCGGTCTTGTGACCACTACCAGTTTTCCAACTATAACGGCTTCGTCTTCCACGAATGTGCTGTCCGGAAACTGGTTGTTCCCTTCCAGAACCGTCACTTTCACACCGCATTTCTTCAGCGCGTCTATGTATTGATTGTGCTGTGCAAGTGCCTTTTCAAGGTTTGGCACACCCAGTGTGGAGGTGGTAATTCCCTCCGTATACCGCTCCGATGGTTTTCTCACAATCGCTTTTTCAAACATAATCTGTCTCCCTGTCTTTCTCCGTATTCAACCTTGCCTTTTACTTAACCTCAACCTGCGCTGCTTTGCGTCACTCTATCTTATACGCAGCAACCGTGTTGTGGAAAAAAGTGGGAACAATTACCAGCTTTTTCGATGGAATGTATCCCAGATCGGCGGCGTTGACATGCCGGGCTGTGGTGTTAAGAAGCAGAGAATAGGTTGAATCCGGCCCGGAAATACCCACGTGCCCCTGCCAGTCAGAGGTCAGGAACCGGTTTTTTCCAAGGGGGATCAAACCGTCCACACCATATTTTGAATCGGTGAGAATTTCCACCGATCCGGTTTCAAATGAAACGGAGGCAATCGCCCCGTTTTTTCCGCTTCCCACCAGAAGATTTTTCCCTGCCACTGCCAGACCATTGGGTCCTGGAATTCTGCTGTCATGAAACCATGGCATAAGCTTCTTCCCATCAAACCGATAAACTGTGCTGACTGCGGAAGAATCTGACACATAGATCATGCCGTCCGGTCCCACCGCCACGTCGTTGAGGAATTTCGCATTGGGGGCGAGAAACCGCCCGGTGATTTTTCCGGATGAAATGTCAACCTCAACCAGTACGTCAATGTCGGACACATAAAGGGTATCCCCCGCAATGGTGGCACCCTTGGGCGCGTTGAGGTCGGTAATCCATTTCAGTCGGATAATGGTGCCGTTGGGCTTCAGTTTAGCGATGAATCCGTTGCCGTCTTTGGCTGCCGGGCCGCCGTTAATGCAGGATGCATACAGCACATCTCGCTTCCCATCGTAATTAATAGATTCTACAGTTATTAGAACCGGGTTGGTTTCCCATACCTTTGTCAGTCTTTCCCCGGAAACTCCTGGAACTGTCAACAAAGCCACCAATGTAATTGATAAAAAATATTTCATTTCTGACTCCATGCCGCAGAATTTTATTAATGCCGGTTTATTCGGTTGCCGGTGCCGGTTCTTTCATAAATCCCCAGCTTACAAGCCGGTCCCGGGCGTAGCCCGCCTGTTCTCCGGAGCTGACCACTTTCAGGAAACGTTGATATTCGAAGGCAGCCTGTCTTTTGTGCTGCATACCTTCCTGAGACAATCCTTTGAAAAAAAGGGTGTTGGGATTACCGGGAAGCAGTTTTTCGTACCGGTCAAAATCGGCATATGCTTCCTCGTAGCGTTTAATGGAAAGCTCCGCCACCCCGGCAACATGGTGAGCCTGGGCTTCGCCGGGGTACACAGACTCGGCTTTTTTCGCGTACAGCTCGGCGCGGGCATAGTTCTCCTTTGTCAGCTGCAGTTTTGCCATCAGAGTCAGGCCTGTGTAATCACGGGGTGCCAGTTTCAGGCCCTTTTTCAACTGGGTCTCCGCAACTGCATATTTTTTCTTTGTGATGGCGATCGAACCGTTTTCAAACGCCTCAATGGCGGGTTTCAACCTTCGGAGTTTTACCGTATGATCCATAAATCGTTCCTGGAAAAAAGGCAGTTTGGCTTTCTCGGCATACAGAGTCGTTACCCGGCTTTTTGCGGTGACGAACCGTTCCGAGCTCATGGGGTGGGACGCAAACATCTGTTCGAAAAATCCAGGTTTCCGTTTGGACATACTTTGCAGTACCTCCATCAGCTGAACCATCCCTTCCGGATTGTATCCGCTTCGAACCATGTATTTCATCCCAAGTTGATCGGCCTGGCGTTCATCATTCCTGCTGTAATGTGCCAGCAGCGCTCCGGCGCCCACAGCGCCCAATCCTGCGGCCAGCGGGGCGTACTTCTTGTTTTTTTCCGCCACGACTACGGTTCCGATTGCCAGGGCAATCCCAAGCATCATTTTCTTCGTCATCTGCTGGGCAGTATGTCTGGCATTCACATGGCCGATTTCATGGCCCAGCAGCGCCGCCAGTTCCGCTTCATTGTTCAGGTTTACCAGCAGGCCACGGGTTGTGGCAATGCTGCCGCCGGGGAAGGCGTACGCGTTGGCATAACAGGCATTGACGCAACGGAAAGAATAGGGCATATCCGGCCGGTGGGAATGGGCGGCAACATTGAGCCCCACTTTGCTGACATACTGATTCAGCGCCGTATCCTGAACCGGCCCGTAGTCGGCCGAAAACTGGTGGGGGGAGCTTTCCCTGTCCAGGGCAATTTCCTGCTCCCTTGAAACCAGCATCAGTTGCTGTTTGCCGGTTACCGGGTTCACCATACATCCCACCGCGAAGGCGGTACCGGCAATGCCTGTTATCCACAGGAACTCCCGTCTTGTCAATCTTCCTGAAGCTGAAAAAGACTCCAACTGCACAGCCATCTTTCCCTCCGTTCATTTACTTTTCCCATAGTATACAACAGAAACAACGGCCTATTGCCCGTTTTCCACCCTGTCCTCCCTTTTTCAGCCCTTTATTCGGAACTCTCCATCCGATGCGACGACACCCCCGATTCTTCCGCAAAGTGGTAAAATGACCCAAACCGAGCATTTGGAGGCACAGTGCAACCCGCAACCGAATCCCGTTCTTATCATTCGCAACTCGCCGATCCGGAATCACGGCGTCCCCGGCGGCCGGACATGCCGTTCAAACTCGTGTTCTTCAAGACAGACCGGGTCGGTTATCCCGGCACGAGAAAACGAGATGACTGTCCCCGGTTTTTGCCCCTGCTAAAGGATAGAGAATCGATCAAGGGCTTGGTTTCCTTTGAGCAAAGCGTTAGGACTTACAATGGATTTGCCATTGGACGCACAGGAATTATTTATTGTCCGCGCCCATATTTGGCGAATTTACTGTTATTTGGAAGAAGCAAGTTTCCTTTCATTTCTTCTCAAAATTTACTGAAGTTGCAATTTGATTATGAAATAAGCGATAAGGCTGCGTTAGAGGTTGAAGAAATGCTCAGAAAACAATTTTGGGATAAAGAATTAACTTTAATGAATGAATATGATTACGACAGAAAAACTAAGCGACTGGAATTTCTTTATTCCCATTCGGAAATTGAGAAAATCAATGCAAGAAGAAAGAAGTTAGTGAAAGTCATGAGTTTGTCTGAATGATTCCAGAAATCATTAGTGTCAATGGGCTTTCCATTCGGTTCGGGACGGTTCAGGCCCTCGATAACGTCTCATTCAGTGTTGGAAGCGGGTCAATATTTGGGTTCCTCGGACCAAACGGGGCGGGGAAAAGTACGACACTCAAGATTATGGCGGGGGTGATTAAACCCGAAGCCGGAGACGTGTCGATAAACGGGTTTTCAATTCTGAGCCAACCGTTGAATGTGAAAAAGAATATTGGTGTGATGCTGGAAGACGCGGCGCTGTTTACCCTGATGACCATTCAGGAACACATACGGATGGCGGGGCTTATTTACGGCCTGCCTTCGAAAGAATGCAAAAAAAGGGTGGCAGAACTTCTGGAGTTTCTGGGGTTGGCGGACAGTGCCGAAACGGCAGTTGAAAATGCCTCGTATGGAATGAAAAAGAA
>JAADJC010000023.1 GCA_013151025.1 Acidobacteriota bacterium | reverse complement strand
CTTCGGCAGTGAAGGGGAGGGTATTTCCCGTGCACTTTTAAGAAAAAGCCACCATGTGGTAACCCTCCCCATGCGGGGCCATGTCAATTCTTTGAACCTCTCCACTTCTGTTGCCGCTACGCTTTACAACTTCTTTTGAATCAAAGATTCAAAAGAGGTTGTGTTGGAGTTGGAGCCGGGGGCAAACGACGCCCCGCGTCGAAGGGGAACTGTGATTGGTGGCCGGTTCAGGGAATTGGTTTTTCCCTGTCTTTTGTCAAGTACCCGCTGTTCACGATTTACCATCCACTTCTTTCCCTTCTCAACCTTGTCCGATCTTGTCTCCTCTCCCTGTGATATACTCTTCGCCGTGATGAATACGATATGTTTTGATACCAGTGGTCCCAGGGGCTGCGTTACTTTGGTGCAGAATGAGAATGTTATAGCCAGTATGGAGTTGTCCCGAGTGTACGGCCACAATGAAACCCTTCTTCCCGCCATCTCCATCCTTCTGGACCAGGCAGATATCAAGCCGGGAAAGCTGGAGCGTCTGCTGTTTGTCAGGGGACCGGGTTCTTTTACCGGGCTTCGTATCGGAATTGCAGTGGCCTATGGATTTCATGAGGCAAATCCTGAATTGAAGTTGATTGGATACACTTCTCTGTACCTGTTGAACCGGGCCGGAAGAAAAGCAGGGCAGAACAGGGTTCTCTCCCTCATTGATGCACGGAAAAAACAGGTTTATGCCGCGTTCTTTGAAAATGATGTTCCTGTTTCCCCATATTTTGTCCTGAAACCGGAAATGTTGCCGGGTTTTTTACAGAAATACGGAATTTCAGAGAATTCTTTCGCCATTATTGGAAGTGCACTGGAGCCATATGGTGATTTGTTGACGCAACTTTTCCCCCAGTGCACTCAGCTGCCGGTACCCAGCTGTCTCTCCACCCTACTGGCAGAGACGCTTCACGATTCTTCACCTGGGGAAAACCCTTCATCTGAACCTATTTACATTCGAAAATCCGATGCCGAACTCAATCGTAATAAACCCCGTTAAATCGATTTCAGAATCCGTACTGAATCGCCTTCTCACAATCGAACACGCCTGTTTTTCCGAGCCCTGGTCCCCGGCCATGTTCGTAATTTCGAAAATGGAAGGCATTATCACCGCTGAAACCGGGGATAAAACAGTGGGATTCGCCTGTTTTCAGCATTTTCTGGATGAATGCCACATTCTCAATGTAGCGGTATTACCTGCATTCCGAAAACAGGGAATCGGACGACAGCTGGTAGAATGGCTGTTCACCCGGCTGACAGAGGCAAAAGATTTTTTTCTGGAGGTGAGAGAAAGCAACCGCACCGCAATCTCACTCTATGAAAGTATGGGGTTTCAGATTATTGGCGAACGCAAAGAGTATTACCGGGATAAAGAAAACGCTCTGGTCATGCATAAGAAGAACAAGTGGAAGCAAGGTTGAGGTTGAGCAGGGAAGGTGATTCGGCTTTTCCCTATCTTTGCTTAACCTTGGCTTTCACTCGCACTGTTCTACCGCCCACGCCTACTATGAGGAGACACAGTGAAGAAAATATTGTCTTTTTTGTTGACAAGGAAGTCAGACGGCGTAGAATTTCTGTATATTGAACTTACAATTTTATTTGCATGAGAAATGATGAAAATCAAGGGCCGTTGAACCGGCTCAGAGAGAGGAGATATTCATGAATTTGAAAAGACAATGGCCCATTCTGCTGTTGTGGCTGGTGATAGGTGCTGGCGGCACTTGGGGCCTGGCCGCTACCGAAGCCGGGAAACCGGCTCCCCCGAAGCCGGTGGTGAACCAACTGAGTCCGCAGGAACAAGCCCTGTTCGACGGGGTGAAAGCCGGGGACAAAGAGAAGGTGAAGAAACTGATTGCTGAGGGTGTGGATGTGAACTGCCGCCCGGCACCGGAGTGGGAAACCCCACTCTTTGTGGCAATTGTTTACGGACAAGCGGATATGGCAAATTTTCTGATCCAAAATGGCGCAGATATTCATGACGGTGTTAAACGTATTACAGCAGCGAACGGCTTTGTCTTCTCTCTATCCTCACCGGCAAATCCTTTTCTGATCGCACTGACGCAACGTAAAATATCTATTCCTGTCCTGACCAGCCTGTTGAAGGCCGGCCAGGATGTGAACGAGGAATATCACAACCAAATCACTTTCATATGTCGGCGGAGAATATCCAACGGCCGTTATCTAAAGGATAGTGGCGGATTGGCTCTGGAGACAATGAAACCGCTGGATGTTGTGTTGTGCGGGTATTGTCTTCAATGGAATACAGGTCCTGGGGGTTCAGGAACTCATAACGAAGCGGCTGCTCTCTTTCTAATGAACCATGGAGCTGATTGCAAACATACACCCCCCACTCACCCATCCTACTTGGCGCGAGCCATCCGCGGCGGTTATCACCGGGTCATGAACCTGATGCTTGAAAAAGGTATCCTGAAATCTATGACTGCCGAACAATGCTCTATTTGCATTGGTACAGCGGTTATGACTAGTCAGACCGATGTTCTTCGTACCTTGCATAAGCTGGGAGTTAAATTTCAAGTTCCGACTCATTCCATTAACTCCAACCAGCCTCCTCCTCCGGGGTGGGTCCCATTAATCAACGTTGCCATTCAGGGAGGGAACTTAGAAGCCGTTCCGCTGTTGATGGACATGGGAGTGAAACCCCCACCAAACGAGGCAGTGAGTGACGGTGCTGTCAATTCCCCCCTCAACGATCTTGTATTACAGGCACTCTGGAAAGGTACATCAAGGACATTTTATACCGTACTGAAACGGCTGATCCAATACGGGTGTGACATCAATTTATCGGACAGCTCGGGAAAATATCCGTTGGGTTTGGCAACAGCTTATAAGAGTGGAGATGAGGAAAGGCATCTGAAGACCATGAAGGCTCTTCTGGCAAACAGAGCCAACGTCAACGGCCCTTCTATTAAGGTCCCGGAATCCGTAATGCAGTCTCTCCAGGTCTTAACCGGTCTCCGAGCTAGATTCCTTGTCCCGGCTCCACTGGCGCTGGCACTTCGGACCAAATCCAGGGCACGGGTTCAGCTCCTTCTGGCACATGGAGCAGACACTTCCCGGAAGATTAGAGATGTGGATGGAAACTTGCGAATGCCGTCCGCCATTGCCGATGAGCTGGGGATTACCTGGTTTAAGAAAATGGTGAAAGAATTTAAACGCAATTCCCAGTGAATTGAAATACAGATTATGTGGAGATTGACTCATGAAAAAAGTTGTGAATATTAGCTTTGTGTACGTGTTGGTATTTTATTTGTTTTGTGGACAATTGATTTTTGCTCGCGAAGTTTCCCCTACGCTGGCCGGAAACGCGGCCAATCATTTTATTGCCTCAATGGCGCCACATATGACCGACCCTGCCCACTCGAACTATTCATATTCATCTGGCCGAATGACCCCTTTGACGTACAATGGAAATGTGGTAGCGTACGCGGTTGAGGTAAACCCAAAAGGCATCGTGTTGATATCCGCCGTGACCGAACTAGATCCCGTGCTTGCCTGGATACCCGAAGCAGAATATGTGTCTCCAGAGCAATGTGAACAGAACCTTGGTTTTCTTCTGAAGCGTTTGAGCTCTTTTCAGGACAATCTTCATTCGTACCGCAAACAAACGGGGAACCCGATTGCTGCCGTAGAAACTGCGAAGAGGAAATGGAAAGGGATACTGGCTCCTATCTCACAGACCAAAGGGACGAGTTCAGAGATTAAAGTGAACCCAATTCTTCATACTCATTGGGGACAGAACTTTCCATTCAATGCTCTTTTACCGCAGGTCTGTGATTGTAGCACAGCTGTCCTGACGGCCAATGCAGGATGTACAGCTACGGCTTTAGCCCAACTGATGAAATACTGGGAATATCCCAGTGCCCCTCCCTCCGAACTTAATGGGAGTCGGTCCTACAGCTATGATTATCATGTTACAGATCCGACTGTACTGGCCAATTGCAACCCTACTAATAATGTTATACATGAAACGATCAGCTACCAGTTTCCATACCATTCGTATAATCTTGGAAATTATACATATAGTTGGGGTGATATGAATTATCAATTCCCTGCCAACGCGTCGCCTACACCGTTCTCGAATCTCGATGCCCATCAGCGTGCAGTTGCTTTACTGTTTCACGACATCTGCTTCTCTCTGGAGCCAACGTTCGGTTATGGAGAAGATGGAACAGGTGCGCCGTTTTATTTCGTACCAGACAAGACGAGTGCTGTCAGCACGCTTTGGGCGTTTGGATATCACCTCAGCTTTGAATCTCTTGAAAATAACTTTCTAATGGGCTGTACGGGTGATGAATGTGAAACCCAGCGTATCGCCTAGTATTGGAAGTTGGCGAAGCAATTGCTTCGCGGATATCCTGTTATGATGTCCATGGGCGACACAACCGGTGAGCATAGCCACGCATTTTTGGCGGATGGGATGTGGTTTTGTCCTGCACAAAATGGCAACCCCGTTCACCGCTGGATAGCCGTTAAATTTGGTTGGGTCGAAAAAGTAAACGGCGCGTATGTAAATGGTAACGGAGATTGGGACGCTTTTGGAGGTCCAATCTGGTATCCTGCGACCATATTGCAGGTGCTAAACATTGACAGGCAGCCGGTCTCTGAGAGAAATTTTAACGACGAAAGTTTAACATATGCATTGCAGAACCTCTGGCCTCAAGAAAGACCCGGAAATATGGCATATCTTTCGATTTGCACAGAGCCGTTCAGCGACGATGTTATGCCCACAATTACAGTAGATGGGCAGCAGGTTCCGGCCACGTACCCTGGCGCTTCTGGGCCAGCCCGAGGAGCAGTAGCAGTACCGGTTGCTCCCTATAGTTACCACACGATTGTTTTTGAACGTCTTAATCATTATTACAAAAGGTGGACTACATCATCTAGAACAATCTCTAATGTTCGAGCCGGAAGCGCCGGGACAACAAAGGTTGTGCCCTTCAGTTATGTTAATGAAACCAGAACCGCGTACTTTGCGACTTTAACATCGTCTACGGACCACGGCAAAATTTCTCAAACAGGTGATCAAAAGGTGATAGAGGGGGATACTCTTCAAGTGTTAGCCTTCCCCGATCCCGGTTACCAGCTTTCCAAATGGCTGGTGAACGGGGAGAATTTTGGGAATGAGAACCCGTTGGAGATTACGGTTTCCGGGGACATGACGATTTCGGCAAAGTTCAGCAAGATTCCTTCCTTTACAGTTGAGAATCCGGAGTTTGAGACAGACAATCTGAAGCGCATGAGTGTAATGCAGTTTAAGAGTCCCACCGAGGTTCTCAAACAGGTCAATTGTGTGGCGCGCACTGGAGATATGTTGTATGTGGCATACGGCTATCTATTGTCTGTTCTGGATATTTCACAGCCGGAAAATCCCCAGGAACTGGCGGTTTTCCCGGAATTTTTCAATTATAGAAGTCACGCCCAAACAATGCTTGTGAGAGGGAATATATTGTATGTAATGGAATCTAGCGATGTCCATCTATTTGACATTTCAGACCCGTTAAATCCCACCTTGATGTCCAACTGGAGGGGCCGGAATGATGGCGGATGGGATATGTGCTTCAGCGATACAAATCCCGATCTGTTACTTGTAACAATTGATCAATATGGAACATACGTGGTCAATGTACACAATCCCTCTAATCCTGTCACTGCGGGGAGGTTACACCCGGATGAATATCCCGACCTCAACACGAAACGCGGCAAAACTGCGAGGGCCGTGGCAGTAAAGGACGGGATTGCATACGTTACGGTTGATGGTATCGGTTTGTGGCTGTATGATTTGAGTAAAACTGTTGGGACTGATGACAACGGAGTCACGTGCTTCCAGCGGCTGAATACATCAACAATTTCCTTTCCGGGGGTTTCGGACGATATTGATATTATCGATAACCTGGCCTATGTGACCAACAGTGAGCAGGGCTTGATTGTTCTGAACGTAAGCGATGCCCGAAATCCTGTCAGATTAAATAACTTTTCCATGAGCCCTTCGCCGGTCAAACACCAGTTGGTGGGTAACCTTTCTTTTGTCACCACTTCTGGAGCAGGCCTGGAACTCGTTGACAGTTTTGACCCGTATAACATGACGGTTGTGGATGCAGACCCATTGCCCGGGGATTGCAGAGAAGTGGGCTTCTTCGGTGACCTGCTCGCTGTTACCAGTGAAACAGACGGCAAACTCTACCTGTACCAGACCAAGAATGCTGCCCGGCAGAATGACGCAAATCTAATCGTGGATGTAGGGGATTCCCATGATTGGAATGATTGGGGGTTGACACCGGAATACTGGATCGTCAATAAGGCATCGCAGACAAACCGGGTTCGAGTTTACGGCATAAGCTCAGAAGGGAGAATAATGTGGAGCAAGATGCAGACCTTGCCCCCTAAAGGCAAGCAGATTCTGACCATTCACAACTCCATAAATCTGTTCGTTGCCCAGGTTCGGATGGAACCGGAGTGTCCGTTGGTGACATATGCTGTAGCAAAAAGTCCACATACGCGCACAACCGCTTATCTGAATCAGAAATCAAACAGCTCCGGCGTGTTTGCCGCCCATATCCCCACATCAATTGATTACTGGGATACCTACGCGATTGCAAGCCGGGACCACATGGCTGGTTCCGGTCAATGTACTGTTACAATCAACGGAACAACAACTACACCCAATGTTCCTTCGGCTGCGGCCGGTATGAATCTGGAGAGCATGATGCCGGCAGCCACTCCGGATGGTTCCGCCTATGCAAAAATCAACCGCATGGCGTGTGGTTTTGAAATGTTTGTAAAAAGAAACAGCGACGGAGCTGCGGTTGAGCTCTTTTCCGGCGGGAGTACAACGTTGTATGTTCCCCATATTCCGGAAGAACGGGACCAGTTCTGGACCGGGCTGGCGCTGCTTCGCCCATACTCCACTGATGTGACAGCCACCCTGAAGTTTTATTCGGCCACCGGACAACTTGTTTATACGGCAACGGTGGATGTTCCGGGCAAAACGAAAATGGTTAATCTGATTGATTCCATGTTTCCCGGATTACCGACTGACGCCAGTTGGTGTAAGATTACAGCCCCTTCCAGTATCATGGGGATTGATGTGTATGGGACATATTCGGAAGGAATCTGCGGGTTCTCTCTCCCAACTAAAGCACTGACGACGAGCATTCTTCCGGATATCCGCCCCAGTGCCGGTAGCGATTGGACAGGCATTTCCATTACCAATCCCAATAACCAGTCCGTATCTGTGAAGGTTGAACTGGTCCGATCTGATGGCAATGTGGCCACCTCAAAAACAGTGTCAGTTGGAGCGCTATGCAAATATAAGGCGGTGCTCACTGATTTCTTTGACAGCGCACCGCTCTATGAGACGGACTATTTGAGAGTAAGTGCCAACCCGGGAGTTCTTGCCGTGGAAGTGTCCGGAAGCCACAACAACAGCTGGATGACCAGCATTTGCGCTTGTTCTGCCTATTAATCAGCAATAAATCATTTAAGGTGAGGGGGCTTTGGCCCCCTTTTTTCGGCTTTTCCCTATCTTTGCTTAACCTTGGCTTTCACTCAACCTTGTCCGGCCTTGTTTTCTCACAGAAGTTTTCGTTTATCATCCATTTTGGCTGTAATTTTTTCCCCGTCCAGGTGTTCCAGCAAAGGAATCAAGTATTTGCGAACCAGCCCGAATTCGGCCTTTGCTTCCTGAATGCCGAATGAGCCAAGGCCTGCAGCCCAGTCCCGGAAATGTTCCAGAAATTTTTCGTATTCATCCGTATCCAGAAAATAATCGGAAGAAATCCGCACAAAGCAGCCTTCAGAAATCCCCCTCTGCAACAGGTCGGTCAATAAAGCCCCATCCTCAAATTCTCGTTTCAACGCAGAAAGGAGGGGGGGGGTCATCCCGGCCGCTTTCAGAAGGGAAAGCAGTTTCTGATAAGCTGCCTGCTCATCCGGTGAGTATGTCCTGGAAAATGAGGGAAGCCTTATCACTGAGCCTTTCTGTACCAATTGCCCCTGTTTCACCATTGCCCGCACAATGCTTTCCGGGTAATGGCGGAGTATTCCGGCGGGATATCCGTCTTTTCGGGGGTTTTCCCGGTGAAATTCTTCGACCCTGGACAGTATTTCATCTTCTATTTCTTTTACTTGATCGGGATGATACAGTTGGCTGTCTTTTTCAAATTTTACCAGATGCTTTTCCGAAGTCAGCGACTGAACAACAGTTTCAAATACCTGGCGGGTCAGAAAGAGACGGGCCCGGGCATTCTCACTATCCACTTTTCCTGATTCTGTCAATATACCCATCAGACGGGACCGGTCGTCTTCGGAATCTTTCAGTTTTAATCCGGTGGATGCCGGGTGAAATCCCCTTCTTTTGCCTGGCCGGCTGTCGAGGATTATACCGCCACCGATGGTGTGAACCGGGGAATAGGATCGCACAATGAACCGCTCACCCATGAAACAGGCCACTTCCCGCTCAAACCGCAACTGGCAGAGAACATCGCATGGAATCTTCTCAGAAGGGGCTTCCACAAGCTTGATCCGGGCCACCACGTCTTCACTTCCCATACTTACCCGGATACGGGTCAGGTCTTCCATATCCACGCCTCCTGAGATAATCCGGATCCTTGCATCGGCAAACCGTGTGGCAATGTACAGGGGTTCCGCAATTGCCACCATCCCCCGTATCAGTTCATTCTTCTGAAACTGCGGAACATTCAAAGCCACACGCTTCCGGGCGTGGATTTCACTGATATCGTGGCCATGGTTGTTCAGTTTTTTAATGACGGATGTTTTCCCCGATGGATAGACAGTGATTTTATCCCCTGTCTTCAGAGAACCGGACATCAAGGTACCGGTGATAACCGTTCCATGGCCTTTAATGGTAAAGCTCCGATCCACATGGAGGTGGGCCGGCTGATGGTCATTTTCGTTATGAATGGTTTTACCAAGTTGAAAGAGAAAATGCGTCAAGCTATCCATCCCTTCCCCCGTCGTTCCGCTGACATGGAAAATGGCGTCGGGTTCGTTCAACCCGTTTTTCTGGAAGAGCTCCCGGATTTCCAGTTCGGTAAATGCCACCATTTCCGTATCCGCCAGGTCAATTTTGGTTATCACCGGGATGATGAGAGATACACCGAGGAGCTTTAGAATATTGAAATGCTCTTCGGTCTGGGGCATCACCGACTCATCCGCCGCAACCACCAGAAGCCCCATGTCCACCGAATGAACACCTGCCAGCATATTGGTTACAAAGTCTTTGTGGCCGGGAACATCAATAAAACTCAGAGCCAGCCCCTCCCTCTCCAGATGAGCAAATCCGATGTCAATGGTAATACCCCGGCGCTTTTCTTCTTCCCACCGGTCCGCATCGGTTCCGGTCATCCGGTACACCAGTGTGGTTTTCCCGTGGTCGATGTGGCCGGCTGTGCCGATTATTACCTGTTTTTGCGGGTTCATTCCGGTCTCCTCCCGGGACAGGAGAGTTGGAGTCGGGGGTGGGGGCTTACGGCCTGCGGCCGGATGGTGAATGATAAGTGTTGAATGCTGGATGAAAGACCAGCAAAATTGAAGAAAAAATACGTGAAGGAAAGAAATAATTGAACTATCTTAAATTTAACATTTAACATTTAACATTTAACATTTAACATTCGGCGCGAAGCGTCGAATTCAACGACCGAGTTTGTTCAGAACTTGTTTTGCACAGGCTTTCAGCGTTTCAAATACGCCGGTACCGACCGTAGCCACAGATTCAAATATCGATTCGCCCTTGAACCGCAAGGCAGCAGCCAGGTCTTCCACAGGCGTAATGTTGGGCAGATCCCTTTTGTTCAGTTGAAGCACATATGGAATAACTTCCAGTTTCAGGTTGTTTTCTTCCATATTTTCTCTCAGGTTGAACAGAGATTCTATATTGGCTTCATACCGGGCTTCCTGTGAATCCGCTACAAAAACAACCCCGTCTGCACCCTTCAGAATCAGCTTCCGGGAGGCATTGTAGAACACCTGACCGGGAACCGTGTACAGTTGGAACCGAACCTTGAATCCATGAATTGTACCCAGATTCAGGGGGAGGAAATCAAAATACAGGGTCCGGTCGGTTTCAGTGGCAAGGGAAATCATTTTACCCTTCAAATCAGGGTTGGTCTTGTTGTAGATATACTGGAGGTTAGTAGTTTTACCACACAGTCCGGGCCCGTAATAGACAAGTTTGCAGTTAATTTCTTTCGCAGAGTGGTTAATGAATGCCATTTTCAGTTATCGCCAAACAATTTATCAATGTCGTTTTCGGTAATCTCAGCGAATGGAGATTCATACTCCTTCTCCCCTTCAAACTGGTGTTTTGCCTTCTCTTCAATCACATCAAAAATGCGTTCCAGTTCAGCGGACGTCTTTTTCACCCGAAGGCGTACCAACCCCAGTGTGGAACGATTATCGAAAATCACAACCAGGATGCCCCGCTTTCCCACGATGGAAATATGCAGGTTGTCTTTTTCCCCTTCATGAAAGAGAATGCTGAATTCTTTTTCGCCGATGAGCTTCGCCAGGCCATCGGTGGCCGCCACATTTCCGGCTGTCAATGAAGCCAGAGAAGTAGTGTCGATTGACCCCAGCTCTCCACAAGCAGCAATCTGCTGGCCGTTCTTGTCCACAAGAAAGACAATTTTGGCATTTGCGTCATCTTTCAGTTTTGTAGCAACAGTTTTAATTCTTTGATATTCCTCATCATACATAACAAAATCTGGTAAAGGCATCAGCCACCCCTGTTCGCTTTACTCTTCATATTCTTTAACATTATACAAACACGCCGGAATGTGTACAAGGAAAAACATTTCCTGTATCGATTCCGTTACCGCATCATCCGAAATAATCCGTCCAACAGATAACCAAGATAGAAAGAATCTGTCAGATTTCCCCGACGGGACGCCAGTTCCAGCTTATTTGTCAGTACAAGAGGCCGGTTAGCGCCACCGGGGAACCTGGCACCAAGGTTTCTTAATTTATCGAGATAGTACGGAGACCTGGAAATCCGGTTCACCTCTTCACTGGTGCGCGCCTGTTCCAGACGACGGATCTTTTCCAGCGTACTCTGAAAAAAACGCCAGAGCACAATGGCGGAAACGCCTTCCGTCAGCATACTGTTTAATGCAGTATGGGCCGTATCCGGGCGGCGTTCCAGCAAGGCATCGTGTATATCAAAGGTTGAAAAGCTCCTGGACGGCATCAACAATCCTTTCACATGTTCCAGTGTAATCTGTTTTGTTTCATCTCCAATAAACAGCATGAGCTTTTCCAGTTCCGACGTGATTGACATCAATTCTGAAGAAGCGAAGTCCGAGAGAAATTCCGCCGCGTCCGGGGTAATGGTATATCCCTTTTCCCGAAGCCGCTGGCTGATGAAAGACGGGACCTGATAACTCCTCAGTGGCTTGAAATCCTGAGACATGGCAACTGCAGACAGTTTTTTGAAGAAGGAGGTTCGCCTGTCCACCGATTCTCCTTCCAGAATCAACACGGCACGGGGTACTCCCCCTTTCTTAACCCGGTCCAGAAACAATGCAGCTACTTTTTCCTGCCCTTTGAGACGAAGTTTACCGATGTTTTCCACGTGGATAATCCTGTTACCACCGCCAAATGCCCGTTCTTCCCAGGACGACAGAATGTCTACCAGTTTTTTCTCTTTGGCGTCAATCCGCAAGTAGTTAAAATCCGCAAATCCATCCGGGAGGGTGGCAACGACAATCTGTTCTACCCGTTCCCGCCTGAGAAATACCTCTTTTCCCGTCAAAAGGACTATGGCGTTGTCAGCCATGCCACAACCTGAAGGCCCATCTGGACGGCAAGTTCTTTTTCTTCTCTGCCGCTGTCGTTGTAGTAATATCTGGAATCTGTGGGATAGCGTGCCAGGAATAGGAAATTGCGGTGCTTTACCCGCTGCCCCTCTTTTTTCAAAAATTCAGCTTTCAAGCCGATTGTTTCTCTACTGGTTGTCACCCGGTTGTCTGTTCCGCTTTGAACCGTTCGTTTCCCACCGGCGGTCAATTGGAGACGGATTCGAATGTCCGCCCCATCAGGACTGTCCACCAGCATCATTTTGTGCTGCAGAAGCTGGTTTTCCACTGCCCGTTCCACCAGAATACCCATTCGGAAATGGTTGCTCTGGTTGTCCACCGGCGCAATGAAAACCGTCAGTTTCGGGGTTTTTACCATGTGATATCCACAACTGAAAACCGGCAGCAACAGGACAAATAGCAGAATCCGTTTGTTCATGGCACTATCTTACCACAAGGTTCAGAAGCCGATCGGGTATATAGATTTTTTTTACCACATTCTTACCGGTCAACTCCGATGCCACCCGTTCACTGGCAGTGGCCAGTTCAAATGCGGCATCGGCATCAATTCCCACTTCCGCTTCAATTTTATCTCTGATTTTGCCGTTTATCTGGACTACCAATGTAAAATTGTCGGCCAGAGCAAACTCCCGGTTGAGTACCGGCCATACTGAAACGTCAAATCCGTATATCTCTCCCAGCTCACAGGCCATGTGAGGAGCGAACGGCGTCAACATGCGAATCATGTCCCGGTATGCCGCACCTGCCACAGCCTGAACAGTTTCCCCATCCGGCAAGGTGGTGGACAAGAGATTGTGGAGTTCCATTAAAGATGCAATCGCAGTATTCAGGTGCAGACGTTTTTCAATATCCTCCCCCACCTTGGCAATGGTCTGATGGAGTTTCTGAAATAAAGACTTCGCTTTCCCTGTAAGCTTCCCGGGTTCAAAATCCTGCTTTGCTTTTACAATCTCCGGGTTGTTTTCCCCGAAATTCCAGACCCGGTTCAGAAACCGCAGCGCCCCTTCCGCGCCCTGGTCTTTCCATTCGATTTCCTTTTCCGGTGGAGAAGCAAACAGCATAAACACACGGACCGCATCCGCGCCGTATTTCTGAATCATGTCATCCGGATCCACAACATTGCCAAGGGACTTGGACATTTTTCTGCCGTCCTTGATTACCATCCCCTGGGTCACCATCTTTTTCACCGGCTCATCAATCTTCAGCAGTCCGAAGTCACGGAGAAGCTTGGTAAAGAAGCGGGTGTAAATCAAGTGCATGGTGGCATGTTCCACCCCGCCGATGTACAGATCCACCGGCGTCCAGTATGCCGCGTCATCCACGTCAAAAGGTGCGGTATCAAGATGCGGGTTCAGGTAGCGATAGTAGTACCATGAAGAATCAACGAAGGTATCCATGGTGTCGGTTTCCCGTCTGGCATCCCCCCCGCATTTCGGGCAACTTGTATGGAGAAAGGATTCAGAAGTCAGGATGGGAGAACCGCCTTTACCGGTAAACACTACATCGTCCGGGAGTTTCACCGGCAGGTCCTTCTCCGGCACCGGGACAATGCCGCATCTGTCACAGTAAATAACGGGAATGGGCGTTCCCCAGTAGCGCTGACGTGAGATGCCCCAGTCCTTCAGTTTGTATGTAATGGCGCCTCGACCAAAGCCCCCGGCCTCCGCCACTTCATTCATTTCAGTTTTTGCTTTTTCGGAGCTGATTCCTGAGAACACGCCGGAATCGGCCAGTACCCCGATGGCTTCCACCGCTTCATTCAATTCACTCTCGTATTGAAACCCCGGTTTCGGGACAATCACAGGTACAATGGGTAAGTGATATTTTTTTGCAAACTCAAAGTCCCGCTGATCATGGGCCGGCACCGACATCACTGCCCCGGTCCCATATTCCATCAGTACAAAATTTGCCAGATAAATGGGAATTCTCTTGTTTGTAAACGGGTTCATGGCATAGATTCCGGTGAACTGACCCAGTTTTTCGGTGGATGCCCGCCGTTCTTCACGGCTCATGCGGTTCATCCGAGCGACAAACTCGTCTATGGCCTTTCGTTCGGGGGATATTTCCCGGATTTCCTTCACCAACGGGTGGTTGGGAGCCAGGCATACAAAGGTAGCGCCGAAAATGGTGTCAATCCGTGTGGTAAACACCTCCAGGCTCTTGTCGATTCCATCCAGTTGAAATGCGACAAAGCTGCCTTCACTGCGGCCAATCCAATGGCGCTGCATCGTCTTGACGTTCTCCGGCCACTGGGGAAGGTTGTCCAGCCCATCCAGCAGTTCTTCCGCATAATCGGTAATACGGACAAACCACTGTTCCAGTTCCTTCAATTCCACCTCGGAATCACAGCGCCAGCATGTTCCCCCCTCCGCCTGTTCGTTCGCCAGTACAGTTTGGCAGGAAGGGCACCAGTTGACGGAACGACGGCTTCGATAGATCAACCCTTTCTCCATCATTTTAAGGAAAATCCACTGGTTCCAGCGGTAGTATTCCGGATCACAACTGGCAATTTCACGATCCCAGTCGTAGGAAAACCCCAGGTTTTGAAACTGCGACCGCATCATCTTCATGTGGTCATAAGTGTGTTCCCTGGGATGGCGGCCGCTCTTGATGGCGGCGTTTTCCGCCGGCAACCCCATGGCGTCCCAGCCCATTGGGTGCATCACATTGTACCCGTTCATGGAAAGATATCGGGACACTACGTCCCCGATGCTGTAGTTGCGGACATGGCCCATGTGAATCCGCCCTGAGGGATAGGGAAGCATTTCCAGACAGTAAAACTTTTTTCTTGAAGCATCCCGCTTTACCTTATAGGCTTTTTCATTCTCCCAGCGTTTCTGCCACCTGGGCTCTATCTCCGTAAAATTGTATGCCATGACGCCTCCTCACTCCAGGCCAAGGAAGGTTTCCAAGGCATTCAGATAGTGGTCAATGTCTTTTTTTGTATGCTTGAAGGACAGAAAATTCGCTTCATACTGGGATGGCGGAAGAAGAATTCCGTCATTCAGCATGAACTGGAAAAAGCGTCGGAACCGTTCCATGTCACAGTCTGCCACTTCCGGGAAATTGGATGGCGTGGTACCGGTGAAGAAAACAGTAAACATGGCGCCTTGAATAGAAAATGATACATTGTTCTGGCGACCACAGATATCTGCCAGCCCACTAGCCAAATGCCCGGACACCCTTCGGATTTCTTCCAGAACATGATCCCGTTCATAGATTTCCAGTGTTTTGAGACCACATTCCATGGCTGCCGGGTTCCCGGAAAGGGTACCGGCCTGGTATACTGGACCTATCGGCGCCAGCCAATCCATGATAGTCCCACTGCCGCCGATAGCCCCCACAGGCATCCCGCCGCCTATCACTTTGCCGAAAGTGGCCAGATCCGGCGTCACACCGTAAAGCCCGTAGGCTCCCTGCTCATGGATGCGAAAACCTGTCATCACCTCGTCAAAAATAAGCAGTACCTCGTGGCGTTCCGTCAGGTCCCGAAGGGTCTGGAGAAAGCCCTCCTTCGGCTTCACCACGCCCATGTTGCCTGCCACTGGTTCTACAATCACAGCAGCCACATTCCCGGCTTCCAACGCATCACGCACTCCATCGGAATTGTTGTATTCACAAACAATGGTGGACTTTGTTGTGCCGGGGGTCACACCGGGACTGTCGGGAATACCCAGTGTAGCACCCCCGCTTCCCGCCTTCACAAGCAGAGAATCGTGGTGGCCGTGGTAACAGCCGTTGAACTTGATAATCTTCTCCTTACCTGTATAACCCCGTGCCAGACGAATGGCAGTCATCGTCGCCTCTGTCCCGGAACTGACAAATCGGACCTTCTCCACATAGGGCAGCATTTCGTGCATCTTTTCGGCCAATCGGGTTTCAATAGTTGTCGGCATCCCGAAGCTGAGTCCCTTGTCCATCCTGTTTTTCACGGCTGTCAGCACTTCATTATCGGCATGGCCCAGAATGGCCGGCCCCCAAGTGCAGATAAAATCCAGATAGCGGTTCCCGTCTACGTCCACTACAAACTGGTCTTTTGCCGATTCAATAAAAACCGGTTCCCCTCCCACTGCACGGAAAGCCCGAACCGGGCTGTCCACGCCGCCGGGAATGGATTTTCTTGCCTCTTCAAATGCCTGCCTGCTCTTTACATGTTCCATCTTTTCACCTCAAACACAATTGCTCAATTCCGGTCAGCCCACACTCTTTATTATAATCTCGGGCTCAAAACGGCATTATCCTACATTTCCCCCGGAAATTCCACCGGCTCTATGTGCCGGAACGTTAAATAATAGATGTTAAATGTTAAATGAATAAACCAGAGGGAAAACCTCCCAGCCCACTTCATCCTGTCCTCTCACGCATCCCTCTCCCTGCGTGGTATAATAACTTCATCAAATCGGCTTGAAGAGTGAGAGTTTATGATGAGAAAACATATTCGCTTTGCGGGGCTCTGGCCACGGTTCTTTGCGCTCTTCGTTGATTTTTTACTGTTTTTTACTGTTTTTTTCCCAATCACACGCATGGTTAAAGGTGTATGGATAATGAATGCCACCGATCACCGCTGGCATTCCGGACTGATAATCACGGATCCAATGTGTATTACTTTCCTTGTTGTGATGGGGCTCTATTTCGTGCTTCTGGAAGGATTGGCCGGTATCACACTGGGGAAGTGGATATTTGGGCTGCGCGTGGAGCGGATTGAAGGCGGAAAACCCGGACTGACCAGAGGCCTGTTTCGAAACGTGCTTCGAGTTGTGGATGGACTTCCGGCTCTTAACATTCTTGGCATTGTGTTAATTGTGGCTTCAAAAGAGCATGCACGTTTTGGTGATCGCATTGCAGGTACCCGCGTCATCCGGATGAGAAAAAATAAAGTCGATAACATCGCCGGTAAAGACTGAGTAAAGAGCCCCATCTCTTTCTAAAGCATGGTTTTCTGCGTTTATTGTGGTTTCTTTCTGAATGACTTCGTCTTCGCTTCGCGTTCCCGGCGCTCTTTGCGAGAGCTTTCCTTCGGAATGAGTTGGAGTGGGTAGGAGGAAAAAGAGTTGGCAATGGACGGTCAATGGAAGGTTCTTTTTTCTTTTCCGAATCCGGTCTGTCTGGACTTATATTCAAACGCTTTTCTCCCTGTGTTGCGTCATTCTGGCGCGCTTTTTCGGGCATAAATGTTGCATAAAAAAAGGCTGGACAACTGAAGCAGGGAGGAAGCAATGAGACTGAAAGAAAAAGTGAAACTGTTTGCGAGCGGCATAATTGTCGCAGCGTTACTGATTGGAACCGGATTTGGTGTCCGGATGATGGTGGAACCGGAACATAATGCCACGATTTTTGCGGCACCAACAACACGGATTGTGTCTCTTCCGGATTTTTCCGGCATTGCCGATATGCTCAACCCGGCAGTGGTTACAATTGAGTCTATTTCCACATTTAAGCATCCCAAAATCGCCCCTTTCGGTGGAAACAATGATTTCTTCGAGTATTTTTTCGGACCGAATTTCAAGCGTCAGATGCCGCAGCAGGAGCGAAAGCAGGTGAGCTGGGGCTCCGGTGTAATTGTGTCCGCTGACGGCTACATTATCACCAACAACCATGTGGTAAAGAATGCGGACAAGGTGAAGGTTACCCTGGAGAACGATGACAAAAAATATGACGCGAAGGTGGTGGGGACTGACCCTGAAATTGATATCGCCCTTCTGAAAATAGACAAGCGCAATCTACCGATTGCCCATCTGGGCGATTCAGATGCTCTGAAGGTGGGAGAATGGGTCACAGCCATCGGCAACCCTCTTGGCTATTCCCACTCGGTCACTGCGGGAATCGTGTCCGGTAAGGGCCGCCGGCTCGGTACCGGGATGGAATCGTTTATTCAGACGGACGCCGCCATCAATTTCGGGAATTCCGGCGGTCCATTGGTAAACATGAGTGGTGAAGTGGTGGGAATTAACACGGCTATCAGTGCTCAGGGCCAGAACATCGGCTTTGCGGTTCCCATCAATATGGTGAAGGACGTGTTTCAGCAGTTGAAAGAGAACGGAAAGGTAGAGCGGGGCGCCCTTGGTGTGACGGTGTCTCGGCTCAGCGAAACAGATAAGCGGTATTTCAAGACGGACCACGGAGCACTGGTTCAAACAATCCAGAAGGGCATGGGCGCCGATAAGGCCGGGTTGAAACCTTATGATATCATTACGGAATTGGATGGAAAATCTGTCAAGGATAATAATGAGCTGATTCAGTTGGTTGCGTCCCATCGACCAGGAGACAAGATTAAGGTGACGGTATCCAGGGAAGGGAAAATCAAGACGCTCACTGTGACACTCTCTTCCAGAGATGATTTTATCGGAAACACTCCTGGAAAACCGGATACGAAATCCCCTGAAAACAAATCTATTTCCAGCAAGCTGGGGTTTAATGTCATGTCCCTGACCGACAGAATCCGTTACCAGCTCCGCATTGGGACGGATATCAACGGCGTATTGGTGGTGGATGTCAACCAGATGAGTGAGGCGTATGATAAACTTGTCCGGGAGGGAAGTGTAATTGTGGAAGTGAACCGAAACCCGGTTATAGATTATGACAATTTCCTTAAACTTGCGCAGAATTTCAAGAAGGGAGATGTGGTGATGCTCAAGCTGTACAACCGGGGCACGTTCCGGATTGTCACTTTGAACGTGCAATGAAGCTTCGTTTTTTCATACCTGTTATACTAATTATTACGATGAACGGCTGGTCTTCCAGCCGTTTTTTCATTCGCTTGAATGGAAGTGACGTTGGCACGCTGGTGGAAACTCGACAGATGGACCGCAAGGCCGGTACGATTCGCGTTGAATCTGTTTCCCGCATTACCCTGAAAAGGGGCGGCGCCACTGTGACGCTGTCAGAAAATTCGGTGGAAATCAGTCGGCTGGACGGCACGCCGATTTCTCTGTCGGTTAAGGCAGATCAGGCCGGGCTGAAAACCGAATTTCATGCTGATTTTTCTAAAAGTTCAGCCCAGTTGCATTATGACGCTAGCACCCGACGGCAAGCACTTCCCCCGGATGTTGTACTGGGGTACGGAAGCGAGATAAGAATCTCCCGGCTGCTGAAATCCACCGCCACAACCACCTCTTTCCATTTTTTTTCCAGTGATACTCAGAATGTGATGACCCGTACCGTCCGAAAACTGAGAAAAGAGAAGGGAGATTCCGACAAAACATACCGCCTGGAGTTGAAGGATTCATCCGGAAACACTGAGTTGAAACAGGAGATTCTGGTGGACGAAAGCGGGCAACTTTTGTATACAAAAAGCCGGATGATGGGGTTAAGTATAGAGTTTGTTTCAAAGAATGCGTCATCAGACGGAAAAGCTGAAACGGGCAAAAGCACTGACATTCTCATTCAAACGCTATTCCACGCAAAAGAATGGTTTCCCAGTAATTTTGATGTGCAGACGATTACCATACTTGTAAAAGCGGGGAATCAGCCGGTGACAATTTCTCAGGGAGATTTCCAATCCGTTGCCCGGAAGGGCGATGGCGTGCTGGTGACAATTACCCGATCAAAGCTGACAAATGTTATGAAGGCGGACAGAAAGGCGGCTGCTCTGAAATCCGGACCCATTGTTCAGTCGGATCTGCCGGAGATTCAGAAAATTGTCACTGATTTAAGAAGGGGTGGAACCACCGATGCCGGTTTTGTGCGCAAAGTGGTGCACAAGGTGTACAGGATGATTGATCGGAAAGGCTATGGCGTTGGATTTGCCAATACCGCAACGATTTTGAAGACCGGCGAGGGGGACTGCACGGAGCATACGGTACTTGCGATGGCATTGCTTCGAGCCGGGGGAATTCCCTGCCGGGCTGCAGCCGGGGTGGTAGCGGTCAATGGCACCATCGGGTACCACATGTGGCCGCAAGTGAGCATGGATGGCAAGTGGATTTCCATTGATCCCACATTGAATGAAGAAACAGCGGATCCCTCCCATCTCATCATGGCACATACGCTTCTCAACGATACGGGGTTTCAACGGGACCTCCTTCCCATTGTTCAGCAGATTGGCACTTTATCTGTTGAGCCTGTTTCCGTCACTTTCCGGGACAAGGCCGTTTTCTCGCAGTTCGGAACCCGGCGGGCTGGAAATTTCCTTGAGGTGGACGGTATCGGATTCGGGATCAACCCCGGAGAGGACTTTCAATGGATCCCCGTAAATCGGCAGGATTCAATGGACCGGTACCGCCTTGGAACGATGGTGTTGAAAGGTGGCCTCCGGATTCCAATATCGCTGGCCGACGGAAAAAACCGGAAGTATCTGACCTGTCAGGCGGAAAATCTGATTTCAAGTCTCGCTCCCCTTTCCAGGGAAACGATATTGGGATATCCGGTGGTACTGGGCAGGGACGATGGGAGTCTGGCCATGGTGCTTGCATATCGGGGAACACTGTTTCGGTTTACCTTTTCATCCCCTTCGGCTACAATGGGAACAGAATTGAAGGAGAGGGCATACAATATCTGCCTGAAATTACTTGCAAATGTCAAAAGAAATGATTCTGATCGTTGATGATGAAGAAAATATAAGACGCACCATCCGGGCCATTCTGGAGGATGAGGGCTATGCTGTCCGGGAAGCGGATTCCGGGAGTAAGGCTTTTACCCAACTTCAGGATGGGCAGGTGGATCTTGTAATCACCGACGTCTGGATGGAAGACATTGACGGACTGAAACTCATTGATTTTATCAATAATTCCGGAATTGATGTGGAAATCATTGTAATTTCCGGCCATGCCACTATTGAAGTGGCGGTTCAGGCCACAAAGAAAGGCGCCATTGATTTCCTGGAAAAACCATTGTCCTTTGAAAAGCTGCTCCTTTCCATCTCCAACGCGCTGAAACACCGCAAATTGAAAATCGGAAACCGCTGGCTTTTAGAACAGGCATCCCGGGAAGTTCAACTCATTGGGACATCTCCCGCTTACCAGAAATTGGTACATGATATCGAGCTGGCCGCGCCATCTGAGGGCCGTGTCCTTATTTACGGCGAAAACGGCAGCGGGAAGGAAATGGTCGCCCGAAGCCTTCACATGAAAAGCCTCCGGGCGGATATGCCCATGGTGGACATCAACTGTGCCGCCATCCCGGATGAGTTGATTGAAAGCGAGCTGTTCGGCCACGTAAAGGGTTCGTTTACAGGCGCCCATGAGACCAGGAAGGGTAAATTTGTCGTAGCCAACGGCGGTACCCTGTTCCTGGACGAAATTGGAGACATGTCGCTGAGAACTCAGGCAAAGGTACTTCGCGTACTTCAGGAAAATGCCGTAACTCCGGTTGGCGGCACCCGGAGCATCAGCGCAGATGTACGCATTATTGCCGCAACGAACAAAAATCTTGCCCAGGCCATTGAAGACGGCAGTTTTCGCCAGGATCTTTACTATCGGCTCAACGTTATTGAACTCCACGTACCACCGCTCAGGGAACGGATTGAAGACATCCCCCCTCTGGCAAATCATTTCATTCAACAATTTGCCGACGAAAGGAAAGTCCCGCCGAAAACCCTGGTGCCGAAGGCCATGGATATGCTGAAAATGTACAACTGGCCGGGCAATGTAAGGGAACTTCAGAACCTGATGGAACGTTTGATGATCATGGTTAGAGAGAATACGGTTACCGTTCAGGATATCCCGTACCCGATCAACCGTAGTGGTGATAATGACGATTCCCATCACCCCCTTCGGCTCAAAGAAGCCAGGGAAGCGTTTGAACTGAACCACATGATGAAAGTCATCCGGATGTCCGGCAACAACATGAGCAAAGCGGCGGAACTTCTCGGTATCGAACGAAGCTACCTCTATCGAAAACTGAAACAATATGGTATCGAACCGGAAACCATCCGCCAGAACAAGAGATAGGCGATGGCGAACAAAGAAATTGATGCAAGGAATCGAATATCACACCTGACTGATGAGATTCTTCACCATCGGCGGCTTTATTACGTGGAGAATAATCCGGAAATTTCCGATGCAAAATACGATGCACTGGAACAGGAACTGGTTTTACTGGAAACAGAATTCCCCGACTTGCGCCTGCCCTGGTCACCCACTCTCCGTGTGGGCGGGGAACCGATAGAAGGGTTTGAAACCGTTGTCCACAGTTCTCCCCTGATCTCACTGGAAAATACATACAACCGGGAAGATCTCAGGGCATTTGATGCCAGGGTTCAAAAATCACTGGGTCGAACTGTTTTATACACAGTGGAGATGAAAATTGACGGACTGAGCCTTGCCCTGCACTACGAAAACCGTGTTCTCGTCCAGGCGGTAACTCGGGGCGACGGGATTCGAGGAGACAATGTACTGGAAAACGCACGAATGATACGAAACATTCCGTTGAAACTTACGGATACAGCCCCCCAGAATGTGGAAATTCGCGGAGAAGTGTTTATGGCCTTTTCCCGTTTTAAATCCCTCAACAGCACTCGATTAAACGAAGGGCTGGAGCCTTTTGCAAATCCACGAAATGCGGCTGCAGGTTCCATGCGGCTGAAAGACCCGAAAGAAGCGAGAGCCAGGGGATTGATGATGTACGGCTACCACATTCTTACAGAATCAGACATACCGGACAGCCAGTTTCAACGGCTTAAGTGGCTGCAAAGCATTGGTTTCCCCATAGCGCCCCATGGGAAACGATTCCCTGATATTAACAGCGTACTGGAGCAGGTGGATCGATTTGAGCAGGAGAAAAACACCCTTGATTTTCCTGTGGATGGACTGGTAATCAAAGTGGACTCGGTGAATGACTGGGAAACCCTGGGCACCACAGCCAAATTTCCCCGCTTTGCAGTGGCTTACAAATTCCCGGCGGAACAGGCTACCACATTGGTGAAAGCTATTACGCTCCAGGTAGGACGAACCGGCGTTATTACCCCGGTTGCGGAGCTGGAAGCGGTGGAATTGGCCGGTACCACAGTGCAGCGGGCTACTCTCCACAATTTCGAGGAGGTCCGCCGGAAAGACATTCGTATCGGTGACACCGTATTTATCGAAAAGGGCGGGGAAATCATACCCAAAATCGTCAAGGTTGTTGTTTCCCGCAGAACAGGCTCTGAACGCCCGGTGGCGGAACCGAAAAAATGCCCGATCTGCGATGCCAAAATTGCCAGAATGGAAGGGGAAGTGGCGCTGCGTTGCATCAATCCTTCATGTCCGGCGGTGATCCTGAACGCGATTCTCCATTTTGTTTCCCGGGATGCCATGGACATCCGGGGTATGGGCGAAGCGCTGGTCAGACAATTGGTTGAAACCGGTATGGTCCGGGATTTTGCAGATATCTGTGATTTGACTGTGAAACAACTGGAAGGACTGGAAAGAATGGGTAGAAAATCGGCGGAAAACCTTGTTGATGAAATTGAAAAGTCCCGGTCCGTACCCTATCATCGGGTATTGTATGCATTGGGCATCCGCTACGTCGGGTTGAAATCCGCTGGAATCATCGCGGCGGGATTTCCCTCCATTGAAGCGCTTCAGGCAGCAGGCGTAGAAGAAATGGCGAAAATCGAGGGTATCGGGCCGGTAATTGCCAACTCAGTTCACCGTTTCTTTTCCCTTCCGGAAAACCGGCAGATTGTTAAGCGACTGGCCGATGCCGGGTTCTCCATGAAGGCCGAACCGCAAGCCATTTCCACCAAACAGCCCCTCGCCGGCAAAACCTATGTACTCACCGGTGAATTGACCGGATTTACCCGAAAAGAAGCCGGCGAGTTTCTGGAATCCCTCGGGGCAAAAGTAACATCCTCGGTATCCCGGAAAACTACTGGTGTTATTGCAGGGAAAAAGGCAGGTTCTAAACTTCAAAAGGCACAGGATAAGGGAGTTAAAATCCTGGATGAGGCGTTCTTGAAGCAACTGAAACAACAAACAGGAGATAACTGATGGACGGTCGACTCATTGTAATTGTAGAGGATGAAGACAGTGCCCGCCTGGGCATGGAACGGGCACTGAAAAAGAAGGGACACGCAGTGCTTTCCTTCGCGGAAAGCCCCAAAGCACTGGAGTATATCAAAACCAACTCCGGGGGAATTGACCTGGTAATTACCGATCTTAGAATGCCGGAATTGGACGGGATACGACTGATCCAGGAAATTACGAAACTGGCAGATGATATCAGCATCATTCTGGTCACTGCCTTCGGCTCCATTGAGTCCGCCGTGGAAGCCATGAAACTGGGGGCGGAAGATTACCTGTCCAAACCCCTGGACATGTTTGAGCTGAGAAAGCGGGTTGAAAAGATTGTGGGGAATAAACGTCTGAAGCGAGAAGTCAGTCAACTGAAACAACGACTGGACAAAAAATATTCCTTCTCCAGTATTATCGGGAATTCCCCAGGCATGGAAAAATTGTTTGAAAAAATTCTCATGGTGGCGCCAACCAACAGCACCGTATTGATTACCGGGGAAAGTGGAACCGGGAAAGAATTGATTGCCAATGCTATCCACCAGAATTCACCGCGAAAGAACGCCATGTTCCTTCCCATCAACTGCGCAGCCATCCCCGGTGAAATCCTGGAAAGTGAGCTTTTCGGCCATGAAAAGGGTTCGTTTACCGGAGCAATCGGCCGGAAGATCGGAAAATTTGAGATGACCACCAACGGAACCCTGCTTCTGGATGAAATCGGGGAAATGAGCATGGATCTGCAGGCCAAGCTTCTTCGCATTATTGAACAGAAAGAGTTTATGCGGGTGGGTGGCAGCGACATTATCAAGGTCAAGACCCGTATCTTGGGCAGCACAAACCGTAATCTGGACGACCTGGTCCGGGAAGGTCGTTTTCGGGAAGATTTGCTGTTTCGGCTGAAAGTAATTCATCTGACAATCCCGCCACTAAGGGAAAGACGGGAAGATATCCCTTTGCTTATCAACCATTTTCTTAAACTATTTTCAGAAGAACATGGGAAAGACGGATTGGAAATCAGTTCAGATTCCATCCGCTTGCTTTGCCGCTACAATTGGCCCGGAAATGTCCGTGAACTGAAAAACGTAATGGAAAGTCTTGTGATTTTTGCTCAAAATAGTACAATTTCTCTATCGGAACTGCCGGAAGAGATCATAGGGAAAGTTGGAAGTTACGGTGTAAGGAGTGGTGAGATTGTAGAATCGGTTCTCAGAAATACTGAAGATTCCCTGTTGTTGAAAATCGGCACACCGATGGCAGACGTGGAAAGGGAACTTATCCTTAAAACCCTGGAGCAGTGCGATGGAAACCGTACAGTTGCCGCTCGGATACTGGGAATCGGGCTGAGAACCCTGCAGCGAAAACTCAAAGAATACGGCGAGGCGGAAATCGATGAAAACACTGCTGGTCATTGACCCGGATACGGGATTTCACGCGAAAGTCAAAGAATTACTGAAACCGGGCCAGATAGAACTGGTCAGTGCGGATAACGGCGCAGATGCGGTTCAACTGGCTGTGGACATGAGCCCTGACATGATTATCCTCAATCTTGAACTGAAAGATCTTAACGGCTTTCTTGTATGCAGTTCACTGAAAAAGAATCCCACCACCCGGAGTATTCCCTTGGTAATCACTTCCGGCAAAAAGACGGAAGCAGATTTTGATCAACACCGCAAACTAAAGTTTCGTGCCGACAGCTATTTCAGTAAACCTCTTTCCGCCAAAGAATTAAGCTCTCTTCTGATAGATTTTCTGGGGGCGAATGTGGTTCAGACAAAAAAGGCCACACCTCTTGGCGCTGATTTCGACGAGGAAAACATCGATAAACTACTGGACAGCACATTTACCGCTTTCAGTACCGATGGCTCTCAATCGCAGGAAGCGGCTTCAATGTCCTCTGAACCTGTTGACAGTGACAAGGAAGACGAGAAATTCGACTTGGAACTGGCATTGAAAGAGGAAGATGCCGACCTTGTCCCTTCCGTGGATTTGAGTGACCTGGAAGAAGAAGCTCCCGCCCCCCGGGTGGATACAGGAGATCTGGAGCCGGATGTTAAAATGAAACCGGCAAAAAAAGGGGAAAAGATAGAAACATTACCGGAAGATGCATTAAAAATCAACCGATTGAAGCAGGTAAGTCAACAAAAGGCTGTTCAGGTTATTACACTGCAGAAAGAAAACGAATTCCTTAAAACAGAAAACCGAAACCTTCTCATGGACCTTACCTCACTGAAAGCCGATGTCGCAGAGCGGGAACAGGAACTGACCCGGAAAAAGGAAGCCATTGAAGCGGAAAATCTTGTAATGAAAGCCCGGGTGGAAGAAGCCGAGGCGGCATTGTCCACTACGAAAGAAAATGCCGAAGAACAGGCTCGACAATACCAGAACATAGAAGCCCGGAACCTGAAACTGGAAGAGGAAATTGATGCCCTTCAGAAGGAAAACCAGGGACTTACGGGTGAAATGGAACAGAAGGTCACCAGTCATGAAGAATCCCTGGCTGAATTGAGCCGACAACTTCTGGCAGAAGAAAGCAGGGTTAAGGAATTGGAAAAAAAATGCCGGGAATCCGAGAAAGTAACCCGTGAATTCGGTGAGAAGGAAAATATGTTGATGACCACCATTGAGAATCTCACGAAGAACACCCGGGAGCTGGAAGATGAACTGAAAGTGAACCGGGAAAAACTGAAACACCTTTCTGATATTCTCAAATCGGCTGCGGCGGAAGTGGACTTTTCGGAGTCATAAAATATGAGAAAAACCATTGTTCTGATTGCTTTCCTGCTGATTGCTCTGTCTTCCTGCCGGCAGAAGCCTGATGACATGCCCTTTCGCATTGTTCTCTCCAGATATTTTAATGCAATCCAGAAAGATGACGTGAAAACCATGGCCGCATGCCTGTCGCTGTTTGATGAAATAAGGGGCAGGTACGGGGAAACCGGGGGCGCGGTCCTGGAATTCAAACAGAAAGTCAGCGATATCACAGAAAAATACAAACAGGAACTGCAAGACGGCACACTTCATTTTGATGCCTACGGGATTGAGGCTGCCCACATCATGGGACTGGGGAGGGGGTTCTATTATGAGACGGTGAGTCTTGAAGAAACCGAGGAAACTGCCATCATTACCCTCTCCCACAGTTTCAGCTACGACAAATTGGATTACAACGTGTTTCCTGAGGGAACAACGCTCTTTTTCCTGTCCTGCCCGGTGGGCAAAATCCTGAAAGTCAAAACCGGAGAATACCAGAAAGGCTTACGGATGCTGCTTCAAAAAATCCAGACCCGCTGGTATTTCAGAAAAGACCTGCAGGGGAAATGGAAGCTCTCCCGGATGGAAGTGCTCCCTGATTCCGCCCACTGCATCCAGAGCCACCGACCCCGCTATTGATCCCTCCCACGGATAAAGATTCACCGCAGAGTACGCAGAGACCGCTGAGGGAGAGGAGAGGAGAGGAGTATTTAACACAAAGGCAAAGGTAAGAAACGATAAAGAAGTGAAAGATAGTGGGTTCAGATAAGACTGACCAACTCCCTGGTTTTCCTTTTATTCAACATTTATTCGGCGGCTTACACCGCATTCTCCCCGATTTTCGATACTCGTACATGTACTTTCACCCACACCGCTCTGACACCCACACCCACGCAAAACGCACATTTCTTCAAATTTCATATATTTTTGGTTAGATCTAGGATGACAGGTGGAAGATGATAGATAAATCAGGGAGTTGGCTACTCCCGTCCTTTCCGGTCAGAACACAGGCGTCAGCGCCGCACAGGACACGGAGCACCTCTTTATTTACTTTCACTTACACTCGCACTTGCACTTTTCCCGTCTTCCTCCCGTCTTCCTGCTTGACTGAGAGCTGCTAGCCCGGTAAACTATTGCAGGGTGCATAGTTGTAACGGAGGGGGATGATGGAAAGCGAAAAACAGGGCTTGGGGTACATTCTGGTAATGACAACCGTCGGGTCGGAAGAGCAGGCACTGACTATCGCCAATGCCCTTGTTTATAAGAAGATCGCGGCGTCGGTTAATATGATTCCGGCAATTCGCTCCATCTATCGTTTCAAAGGCAAGGTATGGGATGATGAGGAATATTTTCTGATGATTAAATCCACTGTCGAACATTACGATGAGATTGAAAAAACCATTACCGCGCTTCACAACTATGAGATTCCGGAAATTCTGTCTTTTCCCATGGTGAAGGGGAAACCGGAATTTCTCAAGTGGATTCAGGAATCTGTCCGTTAATGTATCTGTTTCTCATTCGCCACGGCGAGACCCTGCCCAACCGGCGCAGGGAATTCCAGGGAACCGGTAATTTCCCCCTTACAGACGAAGGCATTTCCCAGGCAAAGAAAATTTCTTCTTTTTTCCATGACATTCCATTGACGGCACTTTATGTCAGCCCTATGGCACGGGCTATGGAGACGGCGGCGCCACTGGCTGAGGCAAAGGCATTGTCCCCGATACCAATATCGGCTTTTTATGAAGTGGATTGCGGCAGGTGGGAAGGTGTTTCTTTTTTTAAGATTCTGGCGGATGAGGGAGAGTTGCTCCGCATGTGGCTCACGGACGGCAAGACTCCCGCACCGGAAGGTGAATCCCTTGGGGATGTATACCGCAGAACGCAAGCTTCGCTATATGAAATTGTTGACCGCCACCGTCATTCATCGGATAATGTGGCAATCGTGGCGCACGGCGCGGTCAATCGTGCCATTATTTGCCACCTGTTGGGGGTTTCACCGGACCGGGCATTCTGTTTTGAGCAGGAAAATGCCTGTATCAACCGGCTTGTCCTGGATGATCCGTTTCCCCCGAAGCTCACGATGCTGAACAGTACTATCCACCTGGGAGGTTGACATGCAAACTATTAAAGATGATATTGCCGGACGGGTCGTCCGTTTTCTTACGGAAAAGGGAGTTCCTGCCGATATGATTCAGGAAAACAATTTGTTTAAACGGCCGGAGAAGGATGCGTTCGGCGATCTGGCCCTGCCCTGTTTCCCCTTTGCACGCCACCTGAAGCAGGCGCCTCCGAAGATTGCGGCAGATCTGAAGGCGCATCTGGGAGATATTCCCGGTGTGGAACAGGTGGCAGTCATGGGTGGATATCTGAATTTCCACCTGGACAAGGCTGAGATGTTTCGGGCGTTGTATCGGAAGTTTCAGGAAGATCCCACCCGTATTCTAGAATGGAGGGAGTTTGAAGGGCGAAAAATTCTGGTCGAGTTTTCTTCCCCCAATATTGCCAAGCCATTCAGTATCGGCCATTTGCGAAGTACGGTCATTGGCAATTTCCTTCAAAATCTGTATAAAACCCTGGGGTCAAAGGTTATTGCTGTCAATCATATCGGGGACTGGGGCACTCAGTTCGGGAAGTTGATTGTGGCGTTTGTGAAGTGGGGAGATCGGGATGAACTGGCCGGGGACCCGGTTCAACATCTGTTGAGTCTCTATGTCCGGTTCCATAAGGAAGCGGAGACAAACCCGGAAATGGAAGAAGCCGCCAGGGCCGCATTCAAGCGGCTGGAAGATGGCAGTGATGCGGAAACGGCGCTGTGGGAAACATTCCGTGAATTGTCCCTGAAGGAGTTCAATCGAACCTATAATCGCCTCAATGTCCATTTTGACAAGGTACTGGGAGAGGCGTTCTACCGGGATAAACTTAAGCCGGTAATCGATACGTTAAAAGAAAAAGGGCTTTTTTCCATCAGTGAAAATGCGGTGATTGTCAATCTGGAAGACTACGATATGCCTCCCTGCCTGATTCAGAAGTCGGATGGCGCTTCCCTCTACGCGACACGGGATATTGCCGCCGCTGTTTATCGCCATGATACCTTCGGGTTTGATGAGGCGCTGTATGTGGTGGGGGCGGAGCAGGCGCTTCATTTTCGCCAGTTTTTCAAGGTACTGGAAATGGCGGGGTTTGACTGGGCGCTGAACCTGCACCATATCCCTTTCGGCCTGTATCGGTTTCAGGACGGAAAGATGTCCACACGGAAGGGCAAGGTGATTTTCCTGGAAGAGGTGCTGGATGAGGCGGTGAGCCGGATTCGGAATGTAATGGAAGAAAAAAATCCGGATATTCCGGACAGTGAAAGGGCTTCAATCGCGGAAACCCTCGGTACCAGTGCTATTATTTTTAATGATCTGAAAAATGACAGGGTCAAGGACATTAAATTTTCCTGGGATGAGGCCTTGAACATGGAGGGGGATTCCGGTCCGTACATTGCTTATTCTTATGTTCGTTGCCGGGGAATTCTGGATAAATCCGGGAACTTGCCCATGGTGGACCAGGATTCCGTGGCCATCAGCCACCCGGATGAGGCCACGTTGATTCAAAAACTGTCTCAGGCCCATGGCAGCCTTCTTCTCTGTGCAAAACACCGTAAAAGCCACTTTCTGGCACAGTACCTGCTGGATCTTACCCACACTTTTCACAGCTTTTACCACAGTTGCCGTGTGATTGGCGATGATCCGGCCCAATCTTCTTTCCGCCTTGCACTGGTGGAGCTGACCAGCGCCACGCTGAAGGCCGGTGCCGGTCTGATGGGAATGCGGCTGCCGGAGAAAATGTAAATGAAGGGGAAAACAGGCCCCATCGGCATTATTTTGAATCCCGCCGCAGGAAGGGGCAGGGCCGTTCTGTTCCGCAACCGGCTGGAAGAAATCGCGCTGGCTTCAAAGGTGCCGTTTTTCTGGCGGGAAAGTGAAGCCCCTGCCCATGCCACAACCATTGCAAAGCAAATGATTGAAGACGGGTACAAGACCATTGTCGGTTGTGGTGGTGACGGCACCATCAATGAAATCGGCTCCGCGCTGGTCGGGCATCCTGATGTAAAATTCGGTATTGTTCCCCTGGGTATGGGCAATGATTTTATCCGTAGTGCCGGTATTCCACGGGATCCGGAAAAGGCGTTCAGACTGATTCTTTCCGGGGACTACAGGGTAATCCACAGCGATTGCGGAAAAATAGATGGACACTATTTTTTCAATAACCTCGGCATCGGCTTTGACGGTGCGGTGGTGGTCACGGCTCAGAAAGTCAACCATATGAAAAACCCGTATTACGCCGGGGTCGCCCGGCATCTGTTGACTTATCGCACCTTTGCCGCCCATATTCGCTCAGACGGAAAAGCACGGATGTCAGAGCCCATCTTCATGTTTGTGGCATCCATCGGGAAGGCGTATGGCGGCGGATTCTACATCACGCCGGGCGCAAGGCTGGACGACGGCCTTATGGACATTGTGGTTGTGCCGGGAACCAACCACTTTGTAAGGCCATGGCTTCTCTATCTGGTTTCACGGAAAAAACATCTGAAACACAAGGGATTTCGTTTCTTTCGTTCCAGAGACGTTGAGCTGGAACTCTATGACAGGGTAGTTGACGCCCATGTGGACGGCATTCACATCACCGTAGCCGGAAAGGTGCATGTGGAACTTTTCCCGGGCGCCTTGACTGTCATTACTGAAAAAGAGGGAGAAAAATGAAAAAATTGTTTTTTTCTGCTATTTTTATAATTTCCGTTCTTTCATTTTCGATAGAGACCATTCCCTCAATACAGCTCCAGAAGGGCATGAAAGGGTATGGCCTGACTGTATTTGAAGGAAACCGCATAGAAAAATTCCCTGTAGAGGTGCTGGGACTGCTCCGGAACCAGACGCCGGGAGAAAATCGTGTGCTGGTTCGTTGCGGCGGATCGGTGATAGAGGATGCCGGCATCATTGCCGGTATGAGCGGCAGCCCGGTTTATTTTGACGGCAAGCTGGCCGGTGCCATCTCATTCGGGTGGGAGTTCGGGAAAGAACCCATCGGCGGTCTTACGCCCATCGAAAATATGCAGTCCGTTACCAGTCTTTATGGTACGCGGGGGAATGAACACTCCCTGAGATTTGAGGAAATCCCCGACATCAGCAAGATTTTAAACCCGGACAGCCGGAGCTTTTTTCCGAAAGAGCTGAAGCAGGCATTTAACCGGGGCTATTTTGTCAGTTCAGGATTCCGTGAGCTGCCGTTTTCGACCGGTTCTGCGTCTTTTGCCGGGGAGGCTATGGACGCCCCGAAGAAACTGAAACCTGGTGCTGCCGTTGCTGTGGCGTTGACCAGGGGTGCGTTGAACCTCTACGCAATCGGAACCGTTACATCTATTGACGGGAATTACGTGCTGGCGTTCGGGCATCCCATGTTCGGATTGGGCAGCATTTCCGTTCCCATGCACACCGCCACTATTCTGGCTACCTATCCCTCGTTCAAGACTTCCAACAAGCTCGGTGTCATCGGGGCTGAGGTGGGAACCGTGGTGGAGGATCGCAGTGCCGCAATTCTGGGAGTCCTCGGCAGGAAAGCGGATATGATTCCCATGACAGTCAAAATCAACTTCGGGGACACATCCAGAACCTACTCACTGGAGCTTGCAGAGCACCCCCTTTTATCACCCTTCCTGACCAACCTTGCAGTCAACACAATTCTCACCACTGCATGCGAAACCGTGGGTCTTCATTCTTTCAATCTTCGGGGCCGTATTGATATTTCTGACCATCCCTCATTGAAACTGGACTCCATGGCCATCGGCACATCCATGGCGGGGATCAGCGGCCAGGTTGCATCACTGGTGCAGGCTGTGCTTCAAAACCCCTATGATCGGGTTCGTATCAAAGGGATTACCTTGAACCTGAACTATTCGGAACAGTTGAGAATGGCCCAGCTCATTAAGGTGAAATCCTCCCGGGCAAGGATTCATCCCGGCGAAACCGTTCATCTGCAACTCTATCTGAAACCGTTTCAGCGGGAATTATTTATCAAGAACATTACCCTTACCATTCCGGAAAATATGAAACCCGGTAACTACCATGTGGAAATCGGTGACGGCTTTTCCATCATGAAACGGGAATCCAAGTTACTTAAACAGAAAATTGAAAGTCTGGATGGTTTTATTCGCCTGGTGAACAATTTTCTTCGGAATAACAAATTATATGTCGGGCTTGCGGAAAAAACCTCCGCCTTGTACATGGGGGAGTCCGTTCAGTCATCCTTGCCGGGGTCCGTGATGGAAACAGTGGAAATGCAAGGCGTTCATATTCCCAGGACGGGGAAATGGAGAGAGTTCCGGGCCGTGGACGTATTGACGCTGGACGATGTGGTTCAAGGCTATTTTTCTTTCCCGCTGAAAATCGTTGCACGGTGAGGAGAAGCGGCCCATTAGGGCCGCGTGGATAGTGGATGGTTCAAAAAGAACAAGACAGGGAGGGTTCAACTCTATGATTTTCCCTTCACGCAAGCGCACTCGCACTTTCACCTGCACTTTTTTTTCACCGCAGGCGCGCAGAATGCCTTGTTTTCACTGTTTTTCTCTTCTGTAGAAGTCATGGAATTGCGCTGTTCTCATTTTTCATTGAAATATTTTAGAATAGGGTTTGCGAAAATAAATCAGTGTGTATAATAATGATGAGTTTTACTCTTTCTCAATTATATTTTGGGAGGCTTTAATGAGCTATCTGAGTCAGGTGTATGATGGGCTGATTGCCCGGAATCCCGGTGAAGAAGAATTCCACCAGGCAGTCAAGGAAGTTTTTGAATCACTGGAAATTGCGTTGCCGCAGCATCCGGAATTTGAACAGACCAGCATGCTGGAGCGGATCACTGAACCGGAACGAGTGATCATGTTTCGGGTTCCCTGGGTAAATGACAATGGCGAAGTCCAGGTAAACAAGGGATTCCGGGTAGAGTTCAACAGCGCCATCGGCCCATACAAAGGCGGACTCCGATTTCACCCGTCGGTTAAACTGGGAACGTTGAAATTTCTGGGTTTTGAGCAGATTCTGAAGAATGCCTTGACCGGCATTCCCATGGGTGGCGGCAAAGGTGGTTGCGATTTTGATCCGAAAGGCAAATCTGACAACGAAGTGATGAAGTTCTGCCAGAGCTTCATGACGGAATTGTTTCGCCACATCGGTGCGTATACTGATGTCCCCGCCGGGGATATCGGCGTCGGCGGCCGGGAAATCGGATTTCTCTTCGGTCAGTACAAACGCCTGGCAAACAAATGGGAAGGGGTTCTGACCGGTAAGGGACTCAATTGGGGCGGCAGCTTCGCCCGTACCCCTGCCACAGGATACGGACTGGTTTATATTGCCCATGAATATCTGAAAGATGTTCGCAAGACTGATTTCAATGGCAAAACAGTGGCGATTTCCGGTGCTGGAAATGTAGCAATTTATGCCTGCCAGAAAGTAAATCAGCTTGGTGGCAAAGTGGTTACTATGTCAGACTCCAACGGTTGCATTGTAGATATGGACGGTATTGACCTGGATCTGGTCAAAGATATCAAAGAAGTTCGTCGTGGTCGGATCAAGGAATACATCCAGAAGCACCCCAATGCTACCTACAGTGAAAACCGGAACGATGTCTGGAAGGTTAAATGCGATGTGGCACTGCCCTGTGCCACCCAGAATGAACTTGATCTGGAAGACGCCAAGGTGCTGGCTGCCAACGGCTGTCTGGTTGTGGGCGAAGGTGCCAACATGCCGACGACATTGGAAGGAACAAAGTATCTCCTTGAAAATGGTGTTGGCTTTCTGCCGGGCAAGGCCGCAAATGCCGGTGGTGTCGCGGTTTCTGGCCTGGAAATGGCCCAGAACAGCTACTTTACCCAGTGGACCTTTGAAGAAGTTGATGGCAAGCTGAAAGGCATTATGCGGAATATCTGGGTGAACATTTCCACCACAGCTAAGAAATATGGTGTGGAAGGCAACTACGTACATGGTGCCAATATTGCCGGTTTTATGAAGGTTGCAAATTCCATGATGGATCAGGGAGTTGTATAATCTGAACCCGTTTTGAAAACGAAATTGAACCTGAAAAGGGGCGGNNNCGGCTATGCCGCCCCTTTTTTAACTTGTTTTTGTCATGTTTACCGGTGCCAGCTTACCCCTGGCTTCAGAATGGCCCCGGTTCCGGTTTTTCCGTTGATTCGAACCGACAGTGGTTCGTCCAGATGCAGAATTCGAAGATGTTCCGTTATTTCCACAGTGGCGGTTTTTTTCAGCCAGTTCCAGTCAATAAAATTTCGCTTGTCCGATTTGCCGATATGGATGTAACCCAGTTTCATAGAAACCATGTTGTGAAAAAAGTGGCTGCCATGGGATGGCTCTACCCGGAAATTTCCCAGATGAGATTCCACAAAGATAGTTGCCTGGGAAATCTGTTCCCAGTCCACCGGGATGCCCAGCCAGGGATCGCGGGTGGCCCATCGCCCAAAACCGATGAGAATATAATGCCGATCCTGGTTCCGGAAACGGGCGTTAATTTTTCCGATTTCTATCGCGATATCCCGGCTCCTGGCGATATTGAATGTATCCGGATTTACAAGCACGATATCCTGAAGATTCTTAAAGCTACCATTCCCAAGTGCCTTTTCTGAGAAACAGAGGGCGTTTTCTTCCGTGCCTGAGGGAATCGTAATGTCTTCCGTTTCCATCCCCACCACCATGGGACGGATCTGGAGAAAGTAGAAATCACCTGTCCAGTGACCGTCTCGGGATAGGTTTACGGCAAATTCTATTTCCACCGGTGAGCCGAAGGCGTCTTCCCCGATTTCCAGTGCTTCCCGGAGAATTTTCGCCAGGGGAAACATCCGATGCTTCAGAATATGGGCAAAGGTGACTACCTTAGGGCCTTCCTGTTCCACTGTATCGCGCATTCTTCCGTCTTCCCGGCAAAAGGTGCTGCCGACAAAAAAGAGGGTTCCGTCGTCCAATGCGGCACTCAGAGGGAGTTTTACCAGTGAAAATCCCTCGTCGTTTCGGATTTTTATTGCGGGGTTGTCCAGGTTCAGAACAAAAAACTCACTCTGACTGTTGCGAATCAGCTCACCAATTTCCCCGTACGGGGGATTGGCTGCCGGGTGATGGGGGGACAACCGGTATGTTTGTTTCCCGTCCACGATGGTCTTTCCCAGGCCAAGTGCCAGGTGCACCACGCCCTCTTCCGGTTTCATACTGGCAAATGGGTAAAAATTGTAAGACTGCGCCACTCCGGAGATCACGGGATAAAAGTGGCTATTGTACTTTTTCCCGACAATTTCCTGGATAATCACAGCCATTTTTTCTTCTTCAATCCGCAGGTTGGAGCTTGTAGCGTATTGTCGGGGAGAAATCATGTACACCGAGGCGTACACCAGCTTGATCGCTTCCATCAGTTGACGGCGCCGTGTCCTGGCTTCCGGATGGTTGTTGGGCAACATGAATGTCTTGTAGAGCCCGGCAAAGGGCAGTGCCTTGGAGTCTTCCAGCAGACTGGAGGAGCGAACGGCGAGAGGGGAGTGGACTTCGTCCACAAAACGACGGACAGCCTGCTTCACCGACACCGGTACCCGCGCTTTTCTAAAGAGACGAACGACTTCCTTGTCGGTTTCACACGCCAATGCCTGCTCATGGAGATTGTTGGAGGCTATGAATTCATCAAAGAGGTCGGTACTGATTACAAATGTGTCGGGAATGTTGATAGTGACGCCATCGTGTTGAATCAATTCCCGTATTCGAGGGAGCAATGTGTTGAGGAAAGCAATTCCCCTGGCTTTGCCACCGATGGAGCCACTGCCAAGGCGCATGAAATGGTGACGGGCATCGAAATGTGCAGTACCGAAATCGGCAATGGCCCCGCTCATTTCCCTGCGGAAAAACATTTCAAGGGTGTTGGCGATGTAAGCCCGGACCTCTGAAAGATTTTCAAAATCCTCAATTTTGCGGTGGCGGATTTCTTCTGCCATCTCAAATTCACCCCGGGCACGCAGCCAGATTGAAAAATGATTGCCCCGGGCGTGAAACAACAGGCTTTCCAGGGGAATCGTGTGAACTTTTTCAATCATCTCCTCAATGTTTCGTGCCCGATCCACCTCGGTGCCATCCGGCAACCGGAAACTGAAATCCCCGAACCCGAAATTAAGCTGAATGAATTCCCGGAGTTCAGCATCCAACTGGGGACTGTCCTTTTTCAGAAAGGCCAGCCCTTCCTTCATTGCAACTGCCTCGGTGTCATCTTCAAGGGATTGAATCAGAATGGGAAGATCCGGAGTTTTTTTACGCATGGCCCGTGACAGGCGAATTCCGGCGCGGGGGTCCAGTATTTCTTTTCTGGGGAACCGGATATCTGAAATAACCCCCAACAGGCGATTCTTGTATTTTTTTGCAATCTCTTTCGCTTGCTCATAGGTTTCCACCATGAGGATTCGGGGTCGTGCCCGCATGCGCATCATCCGTTGATAGTCATTCACACTGTCGGAAATCAGGTAACGGGTCTGTTTCAAAACCTCGGTGTAGAGGATGGGAAAGATAAAGGAGTAGTACCATGGGGAATCCTCTACCAGAAGAATGATCTGAACACCTTTTTCGGCGTCTGCCGGGGCGTTCTTCATGTCCTCCACGTACTTGATGATGGCCAGTAGAATCTTTGTATCTCCGAACCAGTAAAAGACCTTGTCAATGGTATCGGTTTTACGGATAGTGATTAGAACTTTCGGGGAAACCGGTTCGTAGGTCAGCATAATAACAGGAATGCCGGGGGACGTTTTCTTGATTCTGCCACCCAGTTCGGTGGCAGAGAGCCCGGATACGTGGGGCATGGTGATGACCATGTCATAACTGTGTGAAGCCAACAGTTCCAGTGCTTCTTCCGCTCTTGAAACCCGGGTGATTTTGGGAATAAAACGGAGATTCAAGTCCACGTACTCGCTGAAAATCCGTTCTGAAATTCGGCCGTCTTCTTCCAGTACAAATGCGTCGTAGAGGCTGGATACAAGAAGAATTTCCCGGACCCGGTAGTGCATCAGATCGTGAAAACCACTGAATTTCGGCTTGTAGTCGCTGTTCGAGTTCATCATATACTGTCCCTTTCTCTATCTTAGGTGAAAAACACCCCGGAATCAAACAAAAGGGAAAAAAGAATGAATGAGAAGTGATGAGTAAAAGGTAATGAGTGATGCGTGATGGGTAAAGAATGGCCAATCCCCTGAGCTTTCTGCAATTTAACATCCGGCATTTATCACTCAATATTCGGCGCTACGCGCCGAAAGCCAATTCCCTGATTTTTCTGGTCTTTCCCATCTTTTCTGAACCCATCACCCATCACTTCCCATTATCTCCTTCTGTGAAAATCCTTACTGGCATCCCCCCATTTTTCGGTCTTGATGCAGAATAAGTACCATATGAATCTTTCAATAAAGCATCTTTTTTGAATAGCAAAA
>JAADJC010000072.1 GCA_013151025.1 Acidobacteriota bacterium | reverse complement strand
TTTCCTATGATGCAGGAACTGGGATATCCGGTGACAATTGCCAAAGAGCATGTTCCTGTGGGAAGGATGAGCAAGCCTTTTATTAGGGTCTTCGATATAATATTTCATGTGTGGTCAATTCTGTGGGAATTAGGTTTTTGGGCAGGAATCCGCCGTTCATACCGGGTTTTCACAAACCGGATATTATTGAGGGATGGCTCAAAAAAGGGAAGAGACAGTGTCTAATGAAAGTGTTTCCAAGCTTTTCAAACTGCCATTCTTTAGAGGGTCCTTGACAGAAGCTGTTGGCCGAATCCGCAGCTTTGCGACTGGTAGTCAAAACGGATTGGAGCCGATTGTCATAACTCCAAACACTGATATAGTGGTGCAATTGGAAGATGTTTGCAACAGTAACTCCGAGTTTCATGAGAGATTAGCAAGTGCTTTTCTGATTTTACCGGACGGTTTCCCTATTCTTATGGCGAGCCGATTGCTGGACGGGAAATTGCAATCTGTTATTCCTGGTGCTGACTTGATGGCGAAACTTTTTGAGTCTTCGGATGCGGAGCGTGTGATAGTGGTTGCTCCTGATGCCATTACGGCAGCACGACTGATTTTATACGCAGAGAAAAACTCTGACCTGATTCTTCGAACAATTGTGCCTGGCGATCTGGTGGCAGGTAGTGAGGGATTTGGAATTTTTGTGCAGCAGTTGGTTGATGATATCCAGTCATTTTCACCGGCCTATGTGATGGTATGCCTTGGATTTCCCAAACAGGAACGGTTAAGTCTTGCAGCCATTGATTGTCTTAAAAGCAAGGGGGAAATGGCTGTCCCATTGTTCTTCGGGCTTGGTGCGTCGGCCGAATTTCTTGCAGGCACCAAGAAACGCGCACCGAAATGGATGCGTAAAATTCACATGGAGTGGTTTCACCGGATGGTCCACGAACCCCGCCGCTTGATTCGTCGGTACTTGAAGGATGCCATTTTTTTTGTCCCGATTGTGTGGAGAGAGTGGCTGGGCCGCACAAAAAGTAAATGATAGTGTCAAATGTCCAGTGGATCCGTTTCTTCAAGTTGAGCCCTTTCTTCAGTCCCGGTTGCAATTGAAATCAGCAGTTGAAAATCTTTCTTTCCCAACAGAAACAGATTCGCGACTGTTGTGCTTCATTTGTGGATAGCAGATGAAGTATTTTAGAGAAACGTATCTATCTATTTTCTTGAGAATGATAGATAAGCCATAGAAAAGTCATGTTGGATTCGGGCGCTTGGAATGGTACTATCTGCATGAGTGGAGGGAATGCGATGGATATTGAACCACAGGCAATGAAAAGAGATAATTCCCGTTTTCAGACCGGGAATGTGCTGTTGATTTCCACTGCGCATCTGGTACATGACACCTATTCTTCTTTTCTGGCGCCCATTCTGCCCCTATTAATTGAAAAACTTCAGATCAGCTATACCGCTGCCGGTTTTCTGACGGTGGTTCAGCGGGTACCATCTTTGTTGAACCCGTTGATGGGGCTTCTCGCAGATAGAATTCGGGTCCGCTACCTCCTTATTCTGGCGCCGGCGATTACGTCTATTTCCATGTCTCTCCTTGGTATGGCATCCAACTATGGTGTTTTGGTGCTGTTGCTTTTGTCTATGGGAATCGGCGCAATGTGTTTTCATGTGCCGGGGCCGGTGATGATTAAGGCAGTTTCAGGGGAAAGAACCGGTAAGGGTATGAGCTTTTATATGCTGGGGGGAGAGGCGGCCAGAACCATCGGCCCTCTTGTGATTTTGGGTGCCGTTTCCCTGTGGGGGTTGGAAGGTACGTGGAAGCTGATTCCTTTTGGCCTGCTGGCATCGGCTATCCTGTTTTTCCGGTTCAGAAAGATGGTGTTCCATCGAAAGCATGCCGGGGGGGGGATTCGAACCGGAGTGCGGGCCACTTTGAAAGGATTTCTCCCATTCTTCACTATTTTGGCGGGGTACACCATTTCCCGTGCGTTGATTAGATCCACGTTGATGGTGTTTCTGCCCACCTATCTGGCTTCCAGGGGAGAAAACCTCTGGTTCGCGGGTATTTCCCTGTCGGCGTTGGAGTTAACAGGGGCTATCGGAACTTTCTGGGGCGGCGGGCTTTCTGACAAACTGGGGCGTCGCAAGATGCTGTTAATTGTATCCGCCGTTTCCCCGGTTCTGGGCTGGATGTTTCTTTTGAGCCGGGGCTGGCTGTCCATTCTTGTCCTCCTTGTCCTTGGTTTTTTTCTGATTTCCGCCGGGCCAGTGGTACTGGCGCTGGTGCAGGATGTGAAATCAGATCGCCCCGCGTTTATGAACAGTATTTATATGACACTGAATTTTCTGGGCAGCGCAGGCACTGCACTTTTGGTGGGGTGGGGTTCAGATCATTTTGGTATGGAAATTACGTTTCGTGTGGCATTTACCCTGTCTATCCTTGCGGTTCCCTTTGTCTGGTTCCTGGGGGATCGGCATATGGTACTTCCGCCCGGAAAGGAGAAGCCGTGATAAAAATAGAGATTCCGGATTTCGGGAAAATTGAGTTCAAATCCCTTGTCATGGATTATAACGGTACCCTTGCCAGGGATGGACAATTGCTTTCCGGGGTGGCCGAACGTCTGCGGGCCCTTTCGCAATTGTTATCGCTTTTTGTGGTGACAGCCGATACTTTCGGAACTGTAAAATCACAGCTTCAATTATTGCCGGTGGAAGTTGTGGTACTACAAGGTTCAGACAGCCAGGCAGAGGCAAAGGAGAGATTTATCCTGGAATTGGGTGCTAAACAGACGGCAGCCATCGGAAACGGAAGGAATGACCGATTGATGCTGGCAAAAGCCTGCGTGGGGATTACTGTGGTACTGGAAGAGGGCGCCTCAACGACAACCCTCGCGGCGGCGGATATCGTGGTCGGCGGCATCGGAGACGCTCTTGACCTGTTTCTCCATCCGCTGAGACTGAAAGCCACGTTGAGGGGTTAAACTGATTCATAATTATTTGCGGTTACAATTTGTTACAGGGTTGAAATCTACCGGAAATATGAAGAGTCAATGATATACTGGAAAAAATAAGTGATTTCAGGAGTGCGGTGGACAATGGAAATTGAAAAACCAAAGTTGATGATTATAGATGATGACGTGAATCTCAATGAGCTTCTGGAGAAATATCTAACGGATTTCGGTTTTCAGGTGCATTCTGCCACAAGGCCCCAAACCGGGCTTCATAAGCTGGAATCGGGGGTATATGACCTTGTCGTACTGGATGTGATGATGCCGGAAATGGATGGTTTCGCGGTTCTGAAGGAGATTCGTGAAAAATCAAATATTCCGGTAGTTATGCTGACAGCAAGAGGGGAAGTCATGGATCGGGTTTTGGGCCTGGAGCTGGGAGCGGATGATTATCTCCCCAAGCCATTTGAGCCCAGGGAACTTGTGGCACGGATTCGCAGTATTCTGAAACGGAGTGGTCCAGATGAAGAAAACAGTCGGGAAAAAATCAAAACAAATTCCGGCCTGGAATTAACTCCTGCACGAAAAGAAGCAAGAATAAGCAATGAATTACTGGATCTGACAACGATGGAGTATGATATGCTGGAGCTCCTGGTAACGAAAAAAGGCCGAATTCTCAGTCGGGATTTCATTATGGAGTCCCTGAAAGGATACGAGTGGGAAGTGTACGATCGGTCCATTGATGTGGCAATCAGCCGGGTCCGGGCGAAACTTGGGGACGATCCCGGTAGTCCCCGGTTCATCAAAACGGTTCGTGGAGCCGGTTACATGTTTATTGACTGATATGAAGAAAATACCTTTGAAACTGGTGCTGGTTGTGGCGGTGTCTGCAGCAATCATCACGCTGTTGTTGTTGACACTATTTTTTGTTCGGTTCCAGGAACGGCGTCTCAGTACCCTGAATCCGGCACAGGGGCGGTTTATCCAGTTTCTCCTGAGGGAAATAGCGACAGACTCCAGCCCGGAGACAATCCACCGGCTGGCCTCTACATACAGGTTGCACATCCTGGTGCAGAAAGATGGAGAGACGCTGTCTTCCGATCCGGAATATTTTCATTCAAAGGCATATTTGCAGTTGAGCCGTGAACCCTGGCCCGGACGCAGGGCCCATGGGCCAGGGCAGGTACCGAGGCGGCCTGTTATGTCCTTGTTGAAGGCCGGCCACTTGCCGGTGGGGATTGAGGTTGTGAGGGGCCCCAAGCGATTTGTCCTGGTGAAGTTTGGGGATGACGCCCGGGTGAGGCGCACCGCTTTTCTGGTTACCTTCAGTGTGATTGTCATACTGGCATTTCTGTTTTTCCTTGTGAAACGATGGCTGGCGGATCCGCTTGGGGAACTGGAAGCAGCGATAAGGGCCTTTCCAGATGGGATGTATGCGGGTGAGCCAATTCACGGATCAGGCGACCTGCGGAAACTTTTTGACGCATTCAGCGAGATGAAAGAGCAGGTTCGCCGGACTGTAGCCGATAAAGAGCGATTGCTCAGGGACGTGAGCCACGATCTGAAATCTCCCATTACCCGGATGCGAGTGGCTGTGGAGATGTTGTCGGAGTCTCCCATTCGGGAACGAATTCTGAAAGATCTGTCAGAACTTCAGGGTCTTGTAAATCAGGTGTTGGAAGTACAGCGTCAGAAGGATTTTAAGCGTGAACAGGTGGGAATGGAGCAATTCCTCAGGGAATTCCTTGCCGCACACGAACCCAGCTTTTCGGTTCAATTGGATATCCAAACACCTTTTTCAATCCGTGGAAACCGGGCGCAATTAAGCAGGGTGTTGGAAAACCTGATGGATAACTCCGCGAAATACGCGGACGTCCGAAAAGGGGTGTCCATTTCCTGTTATGTTGATGGAGACAATGGTGTGCTTGAGTTTTCCGATTCCGGCAACGGTGTAGGAGAAGAAATTATTGCCCGAATTTTTAATCCGTTCTTCAAAGGGGATGAGTCCCGTCGCCAGGATGTTCACAATGGTTCGGGTCTCGGACTTGCAATCTGTAAAACTATTCTGGAAGCGATGGATGGAAGCATTCAAGCCTTTCCTTCCCAGAGTGGCGGTTTGTTGATACAAATCCATTTTCCACGAATCGATCCGGAAAAAGAATAAATCAATAAGTGTTCTTTATGGCTCTTCCGCCTGTGTTCTGATCGGAAAAAGAACGGAACCCGGCGGAAGCTTCGCCGCAGAGGCCGCAGAGATAGCTGAGGAAAAAAAGAGAAGAGATTTTAACACAAGGCATAAAGTCATAAAGCATAGAAAAAAAATGAGTAAAACGAGGGAGGTGCAAAAAATAACCTTTGCTTACGGCGCGACGTGGGAATCAGTTTCTGTTCCCGGTGGCGCTTGAAAAGTAGGAGCAGGAAATGAAAGATTGCATCTGCGGTACTTGGGTAAGGTCATGCAAATTGCCTCTACATTTCCCTTTTTCTTCCCCTTACACCTACCCCCCGACTCCTACTGCTGCAAAGCAGAGAATGTTGAGCGAAGAAAGGGAATCAACCATTAATAGTCAATGGCTGATTCCCTGATTTTTCTGCCATCTAACACCTGACATCCAGCATTCGGCACCTCGCGCCGTTCACCGCAGGCGCATATTTCAGAATTTGATTGTGATGCTGCCGTTAATATCGGGATTTTTTTTGTCCACAACTTTCAGAACCGCAGTATCGCCTTTTTTAATTCCAGGATTTTTGAAATAGAGTTTGGTTTTGACCCCGGTTGAAGAAGTCAGCGTTACATCACCAGGTGCCAGTTTCCGGGGTTCTGTTCTGGCGGGGCAGAAGTCTATCCAGGGCTGGTATCGATAATTGGACATTTCTGAGGGGAAAATATGTTCAATTTCCCTGGCGAACAATGTCATGTCCATGACATCCCGGTTGTAATTCTGTCTCAGTTCTTTCATTGTGGGCAAATGATATTCATTGCCTTTGTACTCAAGCACAATGGATTTTCGTTCTACAACTGCCATTTTGCCCACGGCGCATCCCATGTACGCAATGAACGGAAGATACTTTCGGTTGAGATTTTTGGCGGCCACTGCGGCGTTAACGGCAATGTGAATTGCGCCATCTGTGTTGATGTAACTGTAGTTCCCCAGATGGCGGGTTTTGCCGAATCCAAAAGTTGCCAATGTGAGTACCATCAGGAATAGAAGACTCTTTTTCATTTGGTACCTCCTTGAAGTTTTTCAATACAAGATATTCAGTATGCAAAATTTATACCTGAAAACTGTCCCAAATTGTGGATTTTTTTGAAATTTTCCTCTGTGATGCGTGGCACAAAATCCTGAATTTCATTTGTACAGTGAGTAGAAAACCTATAAAGTTGAATAATCTAAGAATGTACAAGGTGGTTATTGCATGGAAAATCGTAGAATCGGGATAATGAAAATGGGTCTGCTATTGATGCTTACATGGGCTGTAACAGGGCAGGGGGCTACTTTATATGTGTCACCTTCCGGGAATGATGGGAGTGGAAATGGGAGCATCTCGGCACCTTTTCTGACAATTACTCATGCCCTTGATACTTCCTCCGCTGGGGATATTGTTCTAATCCTGGGAGGTACCTACAATGAGGCAGTGCGGATCCGCAATGCCAATATCACCCTTCAGGCCTACAATGGGGAACATGTGATAATTCATACTCCGATTGACGATGAAAACCTGGACACAACGGTTACCATTGATGTGGATGCAGATGGAAGCACGCTCGACGGCCTGGAAATTACAGGAGGTTATTACTACGGAATCATGCTGTTCACACGATGGGATTGGGGTGACCCTGCCGATCGAACCGGCGTGTCTCATATTACAATTGAAAACTGCGAAATCCACGATACCGGCCGGGATTGCATCAAGATTACCCCCGGATGTGATTATGTGACCATTGACAACTGTGAAGTATACAATTCCGGGGCCCGATACGGGGGAAACGCGGAGGGCGTGGACAATGTGAACGCGGACAATATGATTGTAAAAGACTGTTATATCCATGATACTGCCACAACCGGCGTTTATGCCAAGGGTGGGGCGATAGACGCGCTGATTGAACGATGCATCATTGAAAACTGCGGTGAAATCGGAGTGGCATTGGGGTTTGATACCAGCCCGGAATATTTTGATCTGACGGTAAACCCGAACCGCTATGAGAATATCGGAGGCGTGGTGAAAAACTGCCTGATCCGAAATACAACCTATGCAGGAATTGCTTTTTATGCGGCAAAAGACGCTTCAGCTTTTAATAACACGGTAATCAATACCGCTCAGTCCGGCCACAGCCCCATCTATTTCGGTGTGACACTTCAGGATTGGGAAGTCGACCCGGACCCCAACGACGGAATCGGCTACCGCCCGGCATCTGTCAATATCCACGTGGAAAATAACATTGTATTGCAGGATTCCTCAATTACAACGCCAATGGTTTTTATCCGTACCTTTTATCACGAGGGCGACGTGGGCAGAGTCAACGGAATGGAGGGGATGCCGGTTATGGATCACAATTGCTATTGGCAAGGGAGCAGTGAATTGGCATTTACAGATCAGCGTCCCGGATATGAAATGGAAAACGGAAGTTTTGTGGATTGGCAAAATCATATCGGTTTCGAAGAACACACCCTTGTGGCCAATCCACTGCTGGATTCATCGTATCGCCCGGCGGAAGGAAGCCCCTGTATTGACGCAGGAGACAGCACGGTACCGGTTACGGATGACCTGGATGGCAATCCCCGCGTAGCATCCTTTGACATCGGCGCTTACGAAGTGAGTGGAAGCCAGCCGCCGGAGGAAGGGACAGTGCGCTATTTGCCACATATCGCGCACGGAAACTACACGACTTATCTCCTTGCCTATACCCCTGCGAATGAGCAGACAAAATTCCAGGTGACGCTGTACGGGGATGATGGCGGGCTGTTGCAGAACGGCAGCTACACCCTTGCTCCCCGGAGTACGGTGAAAATTGATGTTTCTTCCGTATCCGGGGGAGCGGCAATGACCGCGACCGTCATACTGACGGAAGGAACAGCGGTTTTCAAGGGCGTTTATTTTAATACGGCCGGCGGAATGGCGGAGTTCCTTCTGGACGGTGAGCTGTCGGACAGTTTGATGTGTCTGTTTCCATCATACAATGACGCTGTGAGCTGGAACGGGCTTGCCTGCTGGAACGCTTCGGATACAGCGGCAACTGTCACTCTGACAGCGTATGCCGAAGGCGTGTCGGTGGGTGTTCAGACAGTGTTGTTGGCGCCGAGGGAGAACCTCGTGGACGTAATCGGCCAGGACGGCTCACTTTTGAACAGTCTCGGGCTTCATGATTTTGACATGATACAGGTTCAGACGAATGTTTCGGTACTTTCCGGCCTGAATATATCCGGGGATGGCCAGGAAAAGCTGATATTTACCCCGGCTGTCCGGGTGAATTGAGTGCAAGAGCAGTGTTTTCAACAGAAAGAAAAGGCTCGGGGCCAATTGTGCAGAACGTGACCAGCATCACGTGAGAATTTTGGTGCTTGCAATATTATAGAAGAGACCTATAATGTTGTTGAACATTGAAGGAGGGTAAAATGAAAAAAATTGTCTCTATTACTGTTGCGTTGGCGTTCATTCTCGGTGTCACCATGGTCCTGGCGGCCACGGCGCCTGACAAGGTCACTCTCAAGGCCAATCCCAAGAAAGTTGTAGAGTTTCCACACAAAATCCATTCGGACCAGCTCAAGTGCGAAGTCTGCCACCATGAGTGGGACCAGAAAAGTGAACCTCAAGCCTGCCTGACCTGCCATAAGAAGAAAGCCGGTGACGCACCGAAATTTTTCAAGGCATTTCATGACCGGAAATCCGATCGTTCCTGCCTCGGGTGCCACAAGAAAATGGCAAAAGATGGCAAAAAAGGCGGCCCGACCAAATGTGCCCAGTGCCATCCCAAGAAGTAGTAAGCTGAGTCGAATTGAATCCAACCCGCCAAACGGCGGGTTTTTTTGTGCATGGGGATAAGATGACGGACAATTCAAAAGTTGTGACAATTGAAAAAGTAGTGCAGGGGGGAAGGGCCCTGGCCCGAATAGACGGTCAAGTCGTACTGGTGGAACGGGCGTTGCCCGGTGAGGAAGTGCGGATTCTTCCCGGGCCCGGGAAAGGTGTGTTGAAAGGCAGGGTTCTGGAAATTCTGACGCCATCCGCCGACAGGGTCGAATCGGATTGTCCGTTTTACAATCGTTGCGGCGGGTGCGATTTTCGCCATACGAATTACGAGACGGAACTGGAAATTAAAACCGGAATTCTCCGGGAAACCTTTCAGCGTATCGGTAAGATTGATATTTCCCCGGGTGACGTGGTGCTTATTCCGTCACCGGAGCGGAACCGGTACCGGATTCGGACCCATTTTCAGTGTAAGCAGGCCCAGAAAGGGTTCTATGCGAAGGGCTCCCATGACATTGTTCCGGTAAATGACATGACTGCCTGTTGATGCCGGAGCATCTTACCCCCATCCTTCAGAAAACCCGGTGTCGGAACTCTTTTTATCTGGAAAGCCATCCGTTTCAGGAAACCGCGTATCGCTACCGGAAAGCAGGGGAAGTTGACCCGGTGAAGATTGAATTTCCAGACTACACTCTGCTGCATCAGCCCGGTACTTTTTTTCAGGCCAACCGCTTTCTGTTGCAGAATTTCATAGACACGGTGCTGGAACTTGCGGGAACTGGAAATGCCGCGTGGGAACTCTTTGCCGGCTCGGGGTTTTTGACACTGCCCCTTTCCCGGCAGTTTCCCGAACTGACCGTAATGGAATGGTCCCATCCGGCGGTAAACATGATGAAGAAATCCCTGGCATTAAACGGGATTTCGAATGTGAAAACAATGGAAGAGGATTGTAACCGCTGGAAACCGGAGTCATCGGATGTGCTGGTGCTGGACCCGCCCCGTGAGGGGATGGCCAGAGAACTGTCAAAGGGAGTCAATGATTCCGATATCCCCCGCATTGTCTATGTCTCTTGCGACGCCGCCACCCTTGCCCGGGATATCAGACGCCTTGACAACTATCGGATTGAACGGGTTGTTATCGTTGATATGTTTCCCGGTACCGCGCACTTTGAAACTATGGTACGGCTTTCGGGTAAATAAGGAAAGGGGCATTCGCCCCTTTCCTGTTGAATTAAACTAACTTACTGAACAAATGCGATTGAATTGCTCATCGTCAGTACAGGAATCAAAAGGGAATTCACTTTGTCTGAACCCTTTGCTTCAACGTTGAACGGGGAAAGCTGAAACTGTTGCCGGACAGTCAGTGATTTTCCCTGAAGCTGCCAGGTGGTGGCGGAACTGCCGAAGCGGTTGGCGGCTTTCATTTCTGCCGGCAATGCCAGTGACGGTTTTTTCAGAAATTCAATGTTGATGTGGAGGACGCCGGTGCAGGGTTCCGGTATCCGAACAGAGGTCGCGGTCAGTGCCGAGTGCTCCAGCTTGGATAGATGGAACACCTGTTCCAAGACCGGATTGAGTTGAATCTCCTTGTTTTTCAATTTGAGTTTGAGTTCGCCACTTTTTGCCAGTGCGTTTCCGGTTTTCAGCAGAATGTTTTCATGGGATAAAACGGCGCCTTTCAGCGGATTCAGGGCGGCAAGGGAGAAATCT